>NZ_BAAACW010000074.1:952-4943 GCF_039521845.1 Alkalibacterium iburiense | reverse complement strand
ATGACTTCATTTTATCAAAAAAGGGGAGGGAGAGGTGCTTTTTTGTGTAAAAGATTGATTTACAAGCAATAAACGAAGAAATAAACAAAATTTTTGGAAATACGAGAAACAATTAGGAGGGATAGAAATGGCTCAATTAGAAAAAGCAATATTTGCAGGCGGCTGTTTTTGGTGTATGGTACAGCCTTTTGATTCGTTACCTGGGATTCATTCAGTAGTATCTGGCTATACTGGAGGACATACTGAAAATCCGACATATAATCAAGTAACAGCTGGAGGAACAGGACACACAGAAGCGGTAGAAATCACTTTTGATCCAGATTTAATTTCCTATAGTGAATTAGTAGAAATCTACTGGCGTCAGACAGACCCGACCGATGCAGGGGGACAGTTTGCAGATAGGGGCGATTCATACAGACCCGTCATCTTCTATAAAGATGACCATCAAAAAGAAGTAGCTGAAGCATCTAAACAAGCCCTACAAGAAAGTGGCAAATTCAGTTCACCTATTGTTACCCAGATAGAAGAAGCAAAACCTTTTTATCCAGCAGAAGATTATCATCAAGATTTTTATAAAAAAGAGTCTGCTCATTATAAACGATATAGTGTCGGTTCCGGCCGTGCAGGCTTTATTTCAAGACATTGGACTGAAGAATAAGCGACTTAAAACCCTCTCTTGGCAATTAATTTTAAAAAAATTAAAAAAGTGATTGACAAGAGAGGAATAAGTTTGTATGATATAAGAGTTGCTGAAATAAGTAGGCGATAAATTGTTTGCTATAATGGGGACTTAGCTCAGTTGGGAGAGCATCTGCCTTACAAGCAGAGGGTCAGCGGTTCGAGCCCGTTAGTCCCCATTATCATACCGAGCCATTAGCTCAGTCGGTAGAGCATTTGACTTTTAATCAAAGGGTCGCAGGTTCGATTCCTGCATGGCTCATTATAAAAGAACAAACCTTTTATATAATGCGGGTGTGGCGGAATCGGCAGACGCACTAGATTTAGGATCTAGCGCTTAACGGCGTGGGGGTTCAAGTCCCTTCACCCGCATAGCATTATTAACTTAATGCACAAGCCGGCTTAGCTCAGTTGGTAGAGCAACTGATTTGTAATCAGTGGGTCGAGGGTTCAACTCCTTTAGCCGGCATAGTCACGCGGAAGTAGTTCAGTGGTAGAACACCACCTTGCCAAGGTGGGGGTCGCGGGTTCGAATCCCGTCTTCCGCTTATTGCTTTTAAAGAGTAATAATTAAAGTCATTCCTGCCGGGGTGGCGGAATAGGTAGACGCACAGGACTTAAAATCCTGCGGAGAGTTGTCTCCGTGCCGGTTCGATTCCGGCCCTCGGCATAAAAAACAGCACCCTTAGCTCAATTGGATAGAGTACCTGACTACGAATCAGGCGGTTAGAGGTTCGACTCCTCTAGGGTGCATTACATAAACGGGAATTAGCTCAGCTTGGTAGAGCACTTGGTTTGGGACCAAGGGGTCGCAGGTTCGAATCCTGTATTCCCGATTTATAGTTTTTAACATGGCGGTGTAGCTCAGCTGGCTAGAGCGTACGGTTCATACCCGTGAGGTCGTGGGTTCGATTCCCTCCGCCGCTATAATCAGGAACATCTCGAAGGACCTTTAGCTCAGTTGGTTAGAGCAAACGGCTCATAACCGTTCGGTCGCAGGTTCGAGTCCTGCAAGGTCCATTGTTCTAACTGCATGGGTTTAATCCATTCAGTTGAAAGCAATAAAGGTCACTTGGACAGTTGTCCGGGGAATGATTATCTATTATATTATCTCGGAGTAGAGCAGCTGGCAGCTCGTCGGGCTCATAACCCGGAGGTCGCAGGTTCAAATCCTGCCTCCGCAATTGCACCACATGCAAGATTAAGAAAGTATTGGCCCCGTAGTGTAGCGGTTACCACGTCTGCCTGTCACGCAGAAGATCGCCGGTTCGAATCCGGTCGGGGTCGTTGGAATAATATGCGGGTGTAGTTTAGTGGTAAAACTACAGCCTTCCAAGCTGTTGTCGGGAGTTCGATTCTCCCTACCCGCTTTATACTTAATTATAAGTATGTGAAATAAATAGGGCCTATAGCTCAGCTGGTTAGAGCGCACGCCTGATAAGCGTGAGGTCGGTGGTTCGAGTCCACTTAGGCCCATTAGAAAAATAAGGCCCCTTGGTCAAGTGGTTAAGACACCGCCCTTTCACGGCGGTATCACGGGTTCGAATCCCGTAGGGGTCATGTTACATTTTGGAGGATTACCCAAGTCCGGCTTAAGGGAACGGTCTTGAAAACCGTCAGGCGTGTCAAAGCGCGCGTGGGTTCGAATCCCACATCCTCCTTTATATTATCGCGGAGTAGAGCAGCTGGCAGCTCGTCGGGCTCATAACCCGGAGGTCGCAGGTTCAAATCCTGCCTCCGCAATTTTCTATAAATGCCTAACGCAATAGAGGTTATCCTTGTTACCAAATGAAGAGGTGACAAACACGATGCACGTGGACACTGGTCTGCCGTGTATCTTTAAACATTTATTGGCCCCGTAGTGTAGCGGTTACCACGTCTGCCTGTCACGCAGAAGATCGCCGGTTCGAATCCGGTCGGGGTCGTAGTCAAATGAATCTTGGCGCTGTAGCTCAGTTGGTAGAGCAACGGATTGAAGCTCCGTGTGTCGGCAGTTCGACTCTGTCCAGCGCCATATAAATTACGGAGGGATAGCGAAGTGGCCAAACGCAGCGGACTGTAAATCCGTTCCTTCGGGTTCGTAGGTTCAAATCCTACTCCCTCCACTTCTAGGGGTATAGTTTAATGGCAAAACAACGGTCTCCAAAACCGTTGATGTGGGTTCGACTCCTGCTACCCCTGTTACTTCCTTACTATTATATTTAACTTTCTTATGAGTTATGATATAATGAGTGACGGATAGTTTTAATTTAATGGCGATTGTGGCGAAGTGGTTAACGCATCGGGTTGTGGTCCCGACATTCGTGGGTTCGATTCCCATCAGTCGCCCTTTGATTGGGCTATGGCCAAGCGGTAAGGCAACGGTTTTTGGTACCGTCATTCCCAGGTTCGAATCCTGGTAGCCCAGTATTTACAACTTAATACTTTCTTTATTAAGATGGCGGTATAGCCAAGTGGTAAGGCAGAGGTCTGCAAAACCTTCATTCACCGGTTCAAATCCGGTTACCGCCTTATCTTTATGAACTCAAGCCGGCGTGGCGGAATTGGCAGACGCGCTGGACTCAAAATCCAGTGCCCGTTGAGGGCGTGCCGGTTCGATCCCGGCCGCCGGTATGCGAAACAAACAGATTAAACCCTATTCTCTTTTTAGAGGTATGGGTTTTTTTATTTGCTCAAAATGATGTAGTCTCCCCAAGAGGAATGAATGGTTTAAAATGTAAGCGTTTCTTATTTGTGATAAAATGATTCTGCTACATGACAAATGTTTGAGGAGAGTGCTGTATGGATAAACAATCAAAAATAGAACCTAAAGTTGTTACGCAAATTGGGTTTATAGTGAAAGACATAGGAGAGACGACGCGTTCATTTGCCGAATTCTTTGGAGTGGATATTCCAGAAATCAATTGGACTGGTGAATATAAGGAAGCTCAGCAGCAGTATAAAGGAAAACCTGTTGAATCAAGAGCGAAGCAAACCTTTTTTGAGATGGAGAATATTCAACTCGAATTAATAGAACCGGATGACGGTCCTAGTACATGGCGTGATCATTTAGAACAACATGGAGAAGGGGTTCATCACATTGCGTTTGTAGTTAAGGATATGAAACAAACGGTTAAAACATTAGAAGGTTTAAATATGCCGGTTATTCAAAAAGGGGAGTATCAAGGAGGAAGATATGCCTACCTTGATTCTTTCAATCAGCTTAAAGTGATGCTTGAATTATTAGAAAACGACTAAAACGGAGTGAAACAAATGAAAGTAATAGCAGTTGTAGGTGATTATTATCATGAGGAGTCTTTATATAAAGATACGC
>NZ_BAAACW010000074.1:0-893 GCF_039521845.1 Alkalibacterium iburiense | reverse complement strand
GTTAGACGAATTAAAGAATCGTCCAGACTTGGTCATATTGGCATCCGAAAACAGATTAGAACCTGAAAAAGATGAAACGGCTCTCTGGTTGACAGAAGAGGGAGCTAAAGAGATTGCTGCCTATGTTGAGGAGGGAGGAGCTTGGTTAGCCTGGCATTCAGGATTGGCTGGGTATGATAAGCTGACTTCATATATCACTATGCTGGGAGGATACTTTACTCATCATCCCGAACAACATACAGAAGTTACTTACACCTATAGTAACCATCCATTGACAAAAGATGAAAAAGAATCATTTGTCTTATTGGATGAGCATTACTTTATTAAACAGGTGAACCCTATAAATCTTTTTTCGGTATCTTCTTCTATAGAAGGAGAATCTGTTTCAGGCTGGACCAAAACTATAGCAGACGGAAAAGTAGCTGCGTATACACCCTCACATACCAAAGAGGGCTTGGCCTCAGTAGAATTAAGAGAAGATCTAAGCCGTTTAATTGACTGGTGTTTAAACACGGTATAAAGAATACAAAAAAACTCATGCAATAAGATAATTTTAGTTGACAAGGTGTCTGACCGATGATATTATGTAAAAGTCGCTGTCGGGAAGACATCTTTTACCAACACAGACTAGCAAAAAGAATTTTTAAAAAGTGTTGACAAGAAATCAGCCCGATGGTATGATATAAAAGTTGTCATCGCAAAGAGAACTTCTAACACATCGAAATTCCTCAAAAAAGAATTTCAAAAAAGTGTTGACAAGTTATTCGGTAGATGATATTATATAAGAGTTGCTTCATTAAATGTAGCGGCCGATAGAACGAGATAGATCTTTGAAAACTGAACAAAGTAAAACAACCAAATGTGCAGGGGTCTTCGGTTCAATTATTGAATCG
>NZ_BAAACW010000073.1:0-2323 GCF_039521845.1 Alkalibacterium iburiense | reverse complement strand
CCTTTTTTGTTTGTTCAAGCTTCTAAGATTTTCGTTGCAATACTATCTACTTTTATATTGCCATAAACAATGGAATCATAATAGTAACGATTTAATTATTCTTCCATTCATCTGCTAATAATAAGTATAGAATGTGGTCTACATAGTGATCGTATAGCCACTCCGCTTCTCTTATAACGCCTTCTTTTGTAAAGTTAAAGCGTTCAGGAAGTGCTCTACTTTTATAATTTTCAGTCGCAACTCTAATCTCTACTCTATTTAGGGACAAGTCGTTGATACCATAAGCAATCATTGCTTCCAATGCTTTTGACATAATGCCTTTTCCTTGATAGGTTTCTCCTAACCAGTAGCTTTGCAAAAGGTATCATTTTGACTCCACTCTAAAATAGTTTTGAAGTCATTTATAGCAATTGGCCGTAGTTTTAAAGTTCTGGAAGAATCCATTCGGTTTTTTCCTTCTAATGAAAAATTACCTCTAACTAAAATATAGCAGTTTAAAATATAATTACAAACTACAGGAACAAGATTGATGTTTGCGTCTTATTGTATTATAATGTATATACAATAAGAAATATGTATACAAGGTGGTTTGTATGGATAATACACAAAGTCGAAAGATTCGGAAGAGTGGTAATAGTTACGTTTTGACTATTCCACCTAATATGTTAAAAGCTCTCGATTTATCAGAAGGTGACACGGTTCAACTTACAAAAGAAAATAATAGCATTGAAATTACTAAACAAGAACCTGATGTGATAAATGAAGAGTTTTTAAAACTGGTAGATACTATTTACGATGAAAATAAAGATATCTTTAAATCTTTAGTGGACAAATGAAAACAGTAAATGAAAAACAAGTCATCTTTTTTAATACCTTTCTTATAAAAAAAGATTCACCTGAGGAATTTATTGGAGTGAAAGAACCCTCTGCTTTAAACATGTCTCTTCAAGCAATTTATCAAACTGCTTTTGGTGAAGAGGTATATCCAACATTGGAAGAAAAAGCAGCTATTTTATTTATAAACCTTGTTAAAAAGCATTGTTTTCATAATGCAAATAAGCGTACGGCATATATGACATTAACTTACTTTTTACGTATCAATGGAGTATCTTTCTCATTGCCCACGGAAGATGCTGTTAATCTTTGTGTAACTATCGCAACATGGAGTTTATCTTTTGAAGAATTAAAAGATATGGTTACTTCAATTATTAAAATGAATAGTAACCCCGCTAACGACTGATACAGTTATAGCTTTATCCCCGTTATTACCAAAGGAGTATTTTGTCGTTTGTAAAGAGGGGGTCTTTTACTATCTCTCATTTAAGTTTACTATATAGATTTTTAGCGGAGGCATGATTAACTTGAGCCGTTAATAATGCCCTGGTAGAGAAATATAACCGTATATAAAACCAACACTATTTCCTTCTTCATATTTTATGATGTATCCTTTAAAACCTTCATAATCTGAATGTTTTAAAAAGCGATCTTTAGTTGTGCTTGGTTCCAAAGCGATAAAAACTAAGACAGTCAAGCCTAATTCGTTAATCTCTTAGAGAACGAAAAATAAGCCCCACAGTCCTGCCAGACTGTGGGGCTTTGGTTATGTTCTGCAATTTCTAGGTTCATCTATATTGTGGCATTTATTAATACTAAAAGCAAAATTTTTCATTCATGATTTTAGACATTGCTTGGATAAATGTTTTTCAACATTTATAAATTCGCTGCGCACTACTTACTATTATAACACTTTCAATACTTTATTAGAGAAGACCAAATGAAATACCGCTGTTTAAAAACTAGATGAAAGAGTAGAGAATATAAATAATAGCATTAAGTCACATTCCTTATGGCCAACTTTTCTAATTATAACACTCGAATTATTTTGCATTTCAAACTCAAGCACTGTATTCAAAAAAAGAGAACACATAAAGAAAACAAAAACAGATGCCATAGCTATGCTCGTAGATATCACAATATTAATAACCATAATCAATGCAAATTTTGATAAATTAACAGATTTAAAACTTTTATTATTTAAAAAATAATAGGTCAATAGTGTAGCTATTCCTGAGCCTATTATAGAGCTAACTAAAAATTGAACATTAAATCCATCAGAGGAAAATATTCCATTAAAAAAAGGAATCCCAACAACTAATAACATTATAATAAGCATTGTTTCTTTAAACGTTACTTTGCTAGTATCTAACTTATCATTTACTTTCATCTCACTCCCCCATTTCTAAAAGTCGTATTTCCAAAAATTTTGTTTATTTTATAGTTTATTTCTTCGTTTATTGCTTGTAAATCAATCTTTTACACAAAA
>NZ_BAAACW010000072.1:4902-5266 GCF_039521845.1 Alkalibacterium iburiense | reverse complement strand
GAATGTTGTTGTGGTGACTACATTTTACCAAAGAGAGGTGTCTTTTTGTGTGTTTTTTGATAATTATTTATAAGAAGTTTCAATAACCGCAAGGGTTAAACCTGGATATTCAACTGCAAAACTTGAGATGTTAAGAAAAACGAAAATTGAAAACGGTTTTATACTAGGCTTGCCAGCAGCTGATCCTCGCATTACCTCTTTTAAAGGAATTCCATTTGCCGCCCCTCCCGTGGGAGAAAACCGCTGGCGAGCTCCACAACCAGTAGAAGACTGGGAAGGCACATTAAAGACATTTGAATTTGCACCTATATCCATGCAAGCGACACCTGGCTTGAATAAAGAAGATTTTTACGTCAAAGAATGG
>NZ_BAAACW010000072.1:0-4844 GCF_039521845.1 Alkalibacterium iburiense | reverse complement strand
CTTCTAGTACGGATGAGAAGTTACCCGTTTTTGTATGGATATTTGGTGGAGCGTTTCAAGTGGGTTATACTTCAGAAATGGAATTTGATGGAGAACGTTTAGCCCGAAGAGGCGCAGTGATAGTAACAATTAATTATCGATTGAACACATTTGGCTTTTTAGCTCATCCTGAAATAACTGCCGAAGCACCGGATACACCGACAAACTTTGGGTTATTGGACCAGAGAGCTGGTATAGAATGGGTTAAACGGAATATAGCTGCCTTTGGCGGGGATCCTGATAACATAACAATCGGAGGGCAGTCAGCTGGTGGCGGAAGTGTAATGCACCATTTAACAGCTCCCAAAAATGAAGGTCTATTTAATAATGCTGTTGTACTTAGCGGTATATTTGCGAGCGTGTACACCAATCAACGTATACCTGGAAGTGGAAAAACCCTTCCTCAAGTCGAAGAAGAGGGAGTAAAATTTTTTGATTTCCTTGGAGTATCTTCTTTAGAAGAAGCACGCCAACTTGATGGGGAAACATTACGATTAAAAACTTTAGAGTACGGAGCATATTGGGGCCCCGTTATTGATCAACACTATGTTATGGGGGATCCTTTTCAACATTTTATTGATAACAAACGATTGAAAGTGCCGGTTATGCTTGGACATACGTCTGACGAGTTCTATAGTGTACCCGATGTTTCTAGTATGGAAGAGTTTGAAGCGATGGCAAAAGAACGATTCGGCTCTGATGCAGAAGAATTTATAGAACTGTGCAAGAGTGAATCCGGGAGTCTAGAAGAGGTTAAACAGAAGGCCTCTTTTAGAACGATTGAATACGCGATACGTATCGTTGGTCAGGCTCAGTCTAATAACGGTGCTCATACTCCTTTGTATTACTATACCTTTGATCCGGATATACCTGGCTCGGATGACCCAGGAACATTTCATTCTTCTGATTTATGGTTCTTCTTTGAAACACTGGCTAAAGCATCAAGACCATTTGTTGGTAAGCACTATGATTTAGCACGGCAAATGAGCAACTATCTGGTGCATTTCATATCTAATGGAAACCCAAATGGGGTGGATTCTAATGGAGAGGATATGCCTGAATGGGAACCTTATACATCAGAGGCACCTTCTGGAATGGTATTTGGAGATAAAGCTGAGTATGTCAAAGAGAAACCAGACACACTCATGCAGTTTCTAATAAATAACTACTTTAAGAATGAAAAGGAGACTTTATAATGAAGTTTGAAATAGTAGGAAATTATCCCGTTTTAAAATGTACGTTGAACCGTGGCGAAACGATTGTAACGAGTTCAGGTAATATGTCTTGGATGTCTCAGGGCTTTGAATTAGATACATCAACACGTGGTGGGTTATTTAAAGGTTTTGCTAGGGCAGTATCTGGGGAAGGGATGTTTCAGAATAGATATAAGGCAGTTTCGGATAACCAGGAAATTGCTTTTGCATCTTCCTTACCTGGAGAAATTATTCCTATTCAAATGAATGGACAAACGATTATAGCTCAGAAGAATGCTTATTTAGCCTCTACAGAAGAGGTTGATTTTGAAATAGCTTTAACCAAAAGGTTTTCGACAGGTTTGCTTGGTGGGGAAGGATTTGTACCTCAAAAATTTTCTGGAAGAGGAGACTTGTTTTTAGAAGCCGATGGAACATTAATAGAATATGATTTAACTTATGGGGAAAGTCTTTTAGTGGATCCTGGACATGTTTTTATGTTCGATGAGAGTGTTGACTATTCAATTGAGACTGTTAAAGGGTTTAAAAATATACTTTTTGGTGGAGAAGGAGCGTTCTTAGTGAAATTGACAGGTCCAGGCAAAGTACATCTTCAATCCATGCCAATTAGCACTTTAGCCTCTAAGATCATCCCTTTTGTACCAACGGATAATTAAACACACGATAAAATAGTAAAGCTCCAATCATTCGAGTGATTGGAGCTTAATGCCTATTTAAATAGTAAAAGTTACAGACCCATTTTCAGTCATTTCAAATGGTCCAGGTGTAATCGATGTATCTGTTCTTTTAGACTCGAAAAAGTCTGAGTTCAATTTATAGGGTGTGTTATCGGGTTGTTCGTACGCCATATCAGCATGATAAGCCTTGCCTAGCAAATCCGTTGTTACGATTGTTTGAGATGTTTCATGAAGCAGTTGGGGATTATTAACTTTAACGTGCACCTGACTATTTTTATAATCAACTTCTACAGTCATCCCTTTTTCCTCACTAACAAACGCATTCGGATCATGACTGCTTGGAACAGCACCGTTAAGGTAAACATTTCCACCTATAGCGACTGGAAGAACAGCATTGCCTTTTATAATTGAATCTGCTGCGTCACCAAGTTCAGCCAGTTCTTCTTTCGTATATTCCCACCATTTCTTATCTTTAACATTCGGGTGGTCATTGTACCCACCTAAACCAACGGGGTGCAGATAACAGATGGCGTCATCAGGCACTCCATCCATGACGGCTGTTTCTCCCTCTTTCGATTCATCTCTGTTTTTAAGTGGTAGATGTTCAAAGAAAGTGATTGGAACAGGCTCTTTGTTTGTAGTATCATCACCTAGGAATATATTGTTATAGTATCTATCATCTCCACCAGTGATGTTCGAGTAACCGGCCATCGCTGTTTCATGTGGGAAGTGATAAGGAGTTGTACGGGAGAGTTCAGACTGTACAACAAATTGTCCTGCAAATAAATTATGAACAAATGCTCCTCCTTGAGCCATATTTCTGAAGTTCATTGGAGAGAGGAAAATGTTGTGGTCTACTAGATAAGGACCATGACAGACTTCCATAAAGAGATCTTCAGATAAATTATCAAAGAATACATTTTGACTCATACGTGTGCCTTGTGCTTGCCAGTCCAACCAGAGTCCTCGATACGAACGATAGATTTTGTTTTTAATAATTTGAGTGTCTAATGCAGCGTGCAGTTTTATGCCACCCACTTCAGCTCCATGTCTCAGGCGTTTGTGATGAATATTGAAAATGGTGTTATCGGATATCTCACTAAAAGCGGCTCCCATGTGCCCGACAATCCCTGCCTGTTCGCAGTCATGTATGATATTGCCACGAATGATATGACTTCCGACATTATCTTTATGCCAGCCTGAACGCAAAGCTCTCATTATAACTTCCTGCTCCCGCTGCGTCCCGCCTTTCCTTTTCTTATCCCTGTGGCCAGTCCCTTTTTCAGTACCTAAACTAATACCAACATTTTTGGATTCGCTAATCACGTTATTTTCAATAATCCAGCCTTTACTCCAATGCGGTCCGATGAGTCCTTCCTGGTATTCAGTAGGGGCAGCCCATTGAGGAGAAGTTTGTCGGAGTGTGAATCCACTCACTGTTATGTAACTGATTCCGGTATTTTCAGGCCAGAAGCAATGCGGACGAACACTAATTTCTACATTTTCTTCTCGTGGATCTTTATCACCAAAGTTTGCCCAAATCTTAGTTGTTTCAGCATTCACTTCAGCAAACCATTTTAAAAGAGAGTCTTCTGGATACTTAGCTTCCGACCAAGGTGTGGGCTGACGGACTTCGTCTATACTTCCACATTCATATAAGGATTTGTGGTTTAAATAGACCTCGCCAAGGTGCGCCGTTAAGTTTCCATCAAATAACCAGTCTCCACTTAGTTCAACTTCAAATGGGTTACGCACAGCAAAGAGATTATTGGATATCTCTGTACTCCAGACATTATCGCCCTCGGATGTCCAATCTGATACTGGCTCTGCTCCAGTAATGACCACTTCTCCGTCGCCGGCTGCTTTGTATGTTATTCTTTTGTCTTCTGTTCCGCCATTTGCGGGATTAACCCACTCTCTATATATCCCGGCATGAACAGTAACGACATCACCAGCTTCTGCCAGTTCAGCCGCGCGAGAAATTGTACGGAAAGGTTGAGTTTTAGATCCTTTCGCTTGATCATTTCCGTTTATCGATACATGATAATCCATTAAAACACTCCCATTTTTAAAGTAATTAGATGTGATCATAGAGTAATCGGTTTCACTATTAGTGTGAACAATATCTAATGACTGCTACTATACGTATTATAAAAGACTTGTTAATTTAATGCTACATTCTGTATAAAAGTTAAAAGCCCTCGATTATAATACCGAGAGCTTTCAGTCAAGACGGTCGTTAAAAAAGAGAGTAGTCAGTCAGACTTATTATAGATAAAAACCTAAAACACCTGATAAAATACCAATAACAGCCCCAGCTATGACATCTCTTGGAAAGTGAACGCCTCCTATAACTCTTAGAAAAGCAAGAATCACTCCGGCTAACATTAAGATGATTCCAAGAGGTTGAGAAATAAAATAAAGAGTAGACGCTATAACGAAAACGGAGAATACATGGCGACTAGGAAATGATTTTCCTTTTGTATCTTTTTTTATAAGTGGCGTTGTATCGTTCACTTCATAAGGACGTGGAGCATTTAATTTGTTTCTAAAAATACTGACTAAAATAAAGGATATGGCTGGTGCCAGAAAGACTCTCCAGGCTCTTTCATCTTGATTCCATATTAGTGCGATAAATATAATAGGATATATAGCATAAACTGAATAAGTGATCAGACGGTTCAATAAATTAATGATTTTTGGACTCATAGTTTCAACACCTCAAATAATAGATAGATATATAGTAACATAAAAATTGACCATACTAGTATGTTAGTATAGAGGCAAGAGAAAAAGAGACTGAAATTTTAAACGAGGTGAAAAAATGTATTACTCCACTTATTATAACTCAAGTTTTGCAGTTAAAAAATAGCCTTTGACCCTTGGTGTCATTGACTTGGTACCGATTATTATG
>NZ_BAAACW010000071.1:0-14669 GCF_039521845.1 Alkalibacterium iburiense | reverse complement strand
ATTCAGAACTGAAAAAGTAATGGCTACGCACTATCCCAAAAGGGCGAAGGCGTAGCCGAAGCTTTTTTTATAAATAATCGTATGCTGACCTATTTGTTACACAATAGTAATTGAAATTAGGGTATAAATCCATAAAGACTCTTCATTATGAGCAGTTGTTTATGGTAAAATGATATGTATCAATAGCTGAAATTATTAGTAAATTTTAATAGCTTATTAACTATTGTAGACAGGAGGTTTCAATAAATTGAAAGATGGCATATATACAAGTTTAGATATTGGAACCACTTCGATAAAAGTCATTGTATCTGAAGTATTGAATGGACAGATGAATGTTATTGGAGTCGGGAGTGAAAGATCTAACGGTATTAATAAAGGTTTAATTATTGATATTGATGAAACGGCTCAATCCATAAAAAAAGCAGTCACTCAGGCAGAAGAGAAATCTGGGCTAGACATACAGTCTTTGACTGTTGGAGTACCTGCTTTAAATGTAGATATTAATCCTTTTCACGTCAATGCTACAGTTGGAAGTTCTAATCAAGAAATAAATGAAACGGTATTAGTTAAATTAATTGAACAAGTAAAAAATAAAACAGTTTCATCTGATAAAACCTTATTATCAATTATGGTAGAAGAATTTATTGTAGATGGTTTTGATGGAATCAAAGATCCTCGGAAAATGGTCGGGGAACAAGTAGAACTTTACGGAACAGCACTATCTGTTTCTAAAACTGTTCTACACAATATTAAGAAAAGCGTGAATAATGCAGGTTATTCTATAGATGATTTAATTTTCCAGCCTAAAGCCATGTCAGAACTCGTTTTAAGTGAAGATGAACAACGTTTTGGAACGGTACAGCTTGATTTAGGTGGGGGACAGACAACTGTTTCCGCAGTCCATGATCAACAAATTAAATTTTCATCGGTTATCAAAGAAGGCGGCGCAAATATCACTAAAGATATTTCAGTTGTTTTAAATACATCTTTGAAAAATGCAGAAAAACTAAAAAGAGAAGTTGGATTTGCTTTTGCAGAGATAGGACCGGATGAAGAGCCGCAGTCTATTTCAATAGATGTTATAGGCCAAGACAACGCTGTACAAGTAACTGAAACGTATATAGCTGAAATAATTGAAGCAAGATTAGCTCAAATTTTTGAGCAGGTAAAAGATGAATTAGATGAAATTGGTGCTCTTGATCTTCCAGGAGGAGTAGTTTTGACAGGTGGTACTTCCAGCATACCGAGAATCAACGAACTAGCTGAGGATGTATTCAACGTTAATATCAAAACATACATACCGGATTTCATGGGAGTCAGGTACCCTTCATTTACAAACGCTATATCACTTGTTTACTATAAAGCTAAAATGGATGAAATTCATAAAGGTATAAACCATTTGATTCTTTTTGGAGAAACAACTGAGCTTAGTGAAACAGCAATCACTACTTCTAACGAACTAACTCAAAGCAGCAAAAAAGAAAAAACGAATCAAACTGAAAATAAAAACGGATCATTTATCGATAGTTTAAAAAATATCTTCACTAATTTTTTTGATTAACTATTTATAAGTTATTACAGGAGGAAAAAGAATGGAATTAGGATTTGATTCTGCCATTTCTAATGGGGCAGTTATAAAAGTTATTGGTGTTGGTGGAGCCGGAGGAAACGCTGTAAACCGAATGATTGCAGATGGTGTTGAAGGTGTTGAATTTATAGCAGCTAACACGGATTTACAAGCGCTGGATATGAATAATGCTGAAACAAAAATTCAATTAGGACCAAAATTAACGCGAGGTCTTGGTGCTGGGGCAAATCCAGATGTTGGAAAGAAATCTGGAGAAGAGAGTGAAGAAGCTATAGCAGAAGCCTTAAAAGGTGCAGATATGGTCTTCGTTACTGCAGGTATGGGCGGTGGAACTGGAACAGGTGCCGCAGCTATAGTAGCTAAGATTGCGAAAGAGCAAGGAGCGCTAACTGTAGGAGTGATTACTCGTCCATTTACTTTCGAAGGACCTAAAAAAGGACGTTTTGCTGCTGAAGGTATTGCAGCTATGCGTGAACACGTGGATACTTTAGTAACGATTGCTAATAATCGCTTGCTAGAAATAGTAGATAAGAAAACCCCTATGATGGAAGCCTTCAGAGAAGCAGATAATGTTTTAAGACAAGGTGTCCAAGGAATATCCGATTTAATCACAAACCCGGGCTATGTTAACCTGGATTTTGCTGATGTCAAAACAGTTATGGAAAATCAAGGATCTGCTTTAATGGGGATTGGAACATCTTCTGGAGAAAACAGAACAGCTGATGCGACTAAAAAAGCTATTTCGTCTCCACTTTTAGAAGTATCCTTAGACGGAGCAGAGAATGTTCTACTTAACATTACAGGAGGATCTGATTTAACTTTGTTTGAAGCACAAGATGCTTCCGATATTGTTTCTGCTGCAGCTACAAGTGATGTAAATATCATTTTTGGTACATCCATTAACGAAGATTTAGGCGATGAGGTTATCGTTACAGTTATCGCTACTGGTATCGACCCTGAAAAGAAACATAAAAAACAATCTTCACCAGCGACCAGCTCTAATCGTACTCAAACATCCAATACACCATCAAATAAAGAGAATGATCCGTTTGGCAATTGGGATATTAGAAAAGAGCCGAACTTAAGAGATCGCCACAATGCTGATTTAGATGAAGCTGTGGAAAACAAAAAAGATAATTCTGCTAAGGATTTATTCTCTAGAAATGAACCGTCTAAAGACACAAATGACGAAGAGGTCGACACACCACCATTCTTCAGAAGAAGACGCAAGTAAGCTTGTATTAGGAAGGAAGAGTATACATGAGTATCAAACAAAAATTTAATAATTACTTTTCTTTAGATGATACAGATACTGAAGAAGTAGTTGAAAAACCAGCTAAAGAAGACAAACAAAAAGCGGCTAAGCCAGTGATACAAAAAAACAATTCTATGACTGAAACGCAAAGCAACAGCGGGAAAAACATTTATGCCATCAATCAACAGGCTATGAAAAAACCACGTATTAAAATTATGGAACCTCGTTTGTACTCAGAGGTCCAATCTGTAGCTGATGTATTGTTAAGCAATCAATCTGTCATAATTAATTTCCGCCGAATGGAAAAAGAACAAGCAAAAAAAATGATTGATTTTCTTATGGGCACCACTTATGCCATAAAAGGGGATATTCAAAGAATTGGAGAAGAGATTTTCATGTGTACTCCACAATCATTTGAAGTAGACGGGGCAGAGTTACAAGCTTTAAAAAATAATGATTATTAATAGATTGGAGTAACAAATTAATTATGTTAGTACAACTTTTGAGAACCCTCTATTCCCTAACGATGCAAGGACTACAACTTTATCGTATAGCGTTAGTCGTGTACTTTTTACTATCTTGGTTACCGGGAGGCTATCAGTCGAGGTTTGGCCAGTTTTTAATACGAATCTGTGAACCTTATGTAGGATTTTTTCGACAGTTTATTCCTCCAATTGGGATGATTAGTTTAGCAGGAATCGTAGCCTTCTTTGCTTTGAATTTTGTTGGGTATGGGATAGATGCGGTTTTTCGATTGTTATTTAATCTATTAATTCAATTTGGATGAGGATTGTATGGATAACTTATATCAACATTTTAGAGAAAATGAGAGACCATTTATCGATCAAGTACTGGATTGGGCTCATCAAGTAGAAAACCAGTATACTCCCTATCTCACGCCTTTTTTAGACCCTCGAGAACAATATATCGTAGAGTCTGTGATGGGGCAATTTGATGATATCGTTATGAACAGTTTTGGTGGCTATGAGGCGGCTGAAAGAAAACGCCTCTACTTGTCACCGTCTTATTTTGAGCCGTCACAAGACGATTTCCAAATAAAAGTAGCAGAAATTCGATATCCCAAAAAATTTGCGGAACTCTCTCATGGTCAAATTTTAGGAACTTTAATGGGCTCAGGAATAAAAAGAGAAACTATCGGAGACATCATTACAGATTCAGAAAGATGGCAATTTTTTGCTGAAGAGGCCATACTATTATATTTAATTCCGTCTATTGATAAAATAGGGAAAATAAGCATTCAGTTAGAAGAAGTAAATTATACGGATATCATATTACCGAAAGATACTTGGGAAGAGCGGGATGAAATCGTGTCTTCCTTGCGGTTGGATACTGTATTAGCCGCTGTGTTCAATATCTCTAGACAAAAATCAAAAGAAATCATTTCTTCTAATAAGGTTAAAGTGAATTGGAATGAAATGGATAGACCAGATACACTGTTGAGCATTTATGATGTCGTTTCTATAAGAGGGTATGGACGTTTGCGCATCCAGTCTATCGAAGGGAAAACAAAAAAAGAGAAAATTCGATTACGTATGGGTGTTTTGGACAGAAATAAATGACCGGTAAACTTGAGATAGCAGTTAAAATTTATTATAGTATGTATAGTAATAATCGGATGAAAAAATCAAATGGAGGTGTTTTTCCATGGCTTTAACACCAATGGATATACATAACAAAGATTTTCCTGTTAAAATGCGAGGGTATGATCAGGATGAAGTAAATGACTACCTTGATCAAATCATTAAAGATTACGAAATGTTATTGAAGCAGAAAAAAGAGACAGAAAAAAGACTGAGTTTTGCTGAAGAGAAATTAGAAAATTATGATCAAATGCACGACTCTTTAAATAAATCCATTATCGTTGCACAGGACGCAGCTGACAGGCTGAAAAAGAATGCGGAAAAAGAAGCTGAAATGATTACTAAAGAAGCTAAAACAGAAGCAGCTAACTTAAAGCATGATGCTGAAAACCATGCGGATGAGCTATTAAAAGATGCCGTCAGTAAAGCTCGTAAAATCGAAGAAGAAACAGAAGAACTGAGAAAACAGAGCCGTATTTTTCGTCAAAGGCTTCAATTAATGATTGAATCTCAGTTGGAATTAGTAAAAAAGGAAGAATGGGATGATATTCTTCAGCCTCCATCTTCTGAACATATTGATATAGAAACGATCAAAGAAGTGAAAGAAAATTTAGAAAATAAAGAAGAATTACAAGAAGAAGGTAATGAGCCAGAATCAGATGATGAGTACGAAGAAGGTATGACACCAGCTGTTGAATTACCTGCCATAGACTAATTAAATAATAAATGTGTACTTGAAACACTATATTTAAGTTCCCTTTACAGAGAATCAATGAGAAGCTGAGACATTGATAAGGAAGAATTAAACTATAATCCTTCAAGTTAACCGATAATGAAAAAAGTAGTTACCGGCGTAGTCCTGCGATAAAGGAACCAAGGAAAAGTTTTAATAACTTTTTAAATTAAGGTGGTACCACGAAGATTTCGTCCTTTTAGGGGCGAAGTCTTTTTTTGTATAAAAATAATTTTAGAAGGTGAGAAAATGGAAATTAAAGATACATTGAATTTGCTTAAAACCTCCTTTCCAATGCGTGCAGGCCTTCCCAATAAAGAGCCAGGACGACAAGAAGAATGGGAGAAAGCAGGAGTGTACTCAAAACGTCAAGAGTTGAATAAGGATAAGCCATCATTTGTTTTACATGATGGTCCGCCATTTGCAAACGGAAATATCCATATGGGACATGCCCTTAATAAGATTTCAAAGGATATTATTGTAAGGTATAAATCCATGTCCGGTTTTAGAGCTCCATATGTTCCGGGTTGGGATACGCACGGTTTACCTATTGAGCAAGTGTTGACTAACCAAGGTGTCGATCGTAAATCGATGTCTGTTGCTGAATTTCGTAAAAAGTGTGCAGAGTATGCATGGGAACAAATAAACAAACAGCGAGAAGATTTCAAACGTCTAGGAGTCGCAGGGGAATGGGATGACCCGTATGTGACTTTAACAAATGACTATGAAGCTGAACAAATTCGAGTATTCGGAAAGATGGCTGAAAAAGGGTATATTTACCGTGGACTAAAACCAATCTACTGGTCGCCGTCTAGCGAATCTGCATTAGCAGAAGCAGAGATTGAGTATCAGGATGTACGTTCACCGAGTATCTATGTAGCCTTTAATGTCAAAGATGGAAATTCCGTACTAGAAGATGATACGTCCTTTATCATATGGACAACCACTCCTTGGACTTTACCTGCAAACTTAGCCATTGCTGTTAAACCTGATACGAATTATGCGGTATTAGAAGCAGATGGCAGAAAATTCGTTGTGGCTTCTAAATTAGCAGAAGAAGTTGCAGAAACACTTGAATGGGAAGATGTTCATTTAATTAAAGAAATACCAGGAAGAGATCTAGAAGGCATAACAGCTCATCATCCGTTCTATGATAGAGAGTCATTATTAATTGTTGGAGATCATGTGACTCTAGAAGATGGAACTGGACTGGTCCATACAGCACCTGGACACGGGGAAGATGACTTTATTGTCTGTCAGAAATATAACTTGCCTATTATTTCTCCAGTGGATGACAAAGGGTTATTTACTGATGAAGCTCCAGGTTTAGAAGGTATTTTCTATGATAAAGCGAACAAAACAATTACAGAATGGCTAGAAGAAAACGGAGCATTACTGAAACTGGATTTCTTTACCCATAGTTACCCACATGATTGGCGTACAAAGAAACCAGTTATATTTAGAGCAACTCCTCAGTGGTTTGCTTCTATTGACAACTTTAGAGAAGACATCCTTAAAGCTATTGAAGATGTAGAATGGCTTCAACCATGGGGCATGCAGCGCATCTATAATATGGTTAGAGACCGTGGCGACTGGGTTATTTCAAGACAACGTTCTTGGGGCGTTCCTCTACCGATTTTTTATGGAGAAAACGGCGATGCCATTATGTCACCTGAGGTCATTGAGCATGTAGCTCAGTTATTTGAAAAAGAAGGGTCTAATATTTGGTTTGAAAGAGAAGCAAAAGATCTTTTACCAGAAGGGTTTGAACACCCATCAAGTCCAAATGGTGAATTTACTAAAGAAACGGATATAATGGATGTCTGGTTTGATTCAGGGTCGTCTCACCATGCCGTATTACGCACTAGAGAAAACCTGACATTCCCTGCTGATATGTATCTAGAAGGGTCTGATCAGTACAGAGGATGGTTTAACTCCAGTTTAACGACATCAGTAGCTATAAATGGCGTTCCACCTTATAAGTCTGTGCTCTCTCAAGGTATGGTCTTAGATGGGAACGGAAAGAAAATGAGTAAATCACTAGGGAACATAATCGATCCTAATAAAATCATTAAGCAAATGGGTGCTGATTTAATTAGATTATGGGTTTCCAGTGTAGATACACAGGCAGACGTTCGTGTAAGCATGGACATTTTAAAACAGGTGTCAGAAGTCTACCGTAAAATCAGAAACACTCTACGTTTCTTAATTCAAAATACAGAAGATTTTGACATAAAAGAAAATGGCTTGTCATATGATGATTTACGTCCGGTTGATCAATACTTGATGAACCAGCTGAATGTGACAGTTCGAAATGTCATTGATGGCTATGAACGGTATAATTTCTCAGATATCTTCAAGGAGATTAATCACTTTTTAACAGTTGATGTTTCCAATTTCTATGCAAACTTTGCAAAAGATATCTTGTATATTGATGTACCAGACGCTTATGAACGACGAGCCATGCAGACAGTCTTTTATCATATTATAAAAGATTTAACCAAACTGCTGACGCCTATTCTACCTCATACAACGGAAGAGATTTGGACGTATTTAAGTGAGGAAGAAGAGTATGTCCAGCTCGCCGAAATGCCAGAAGTGAAACATTATGAGAATGAAGAAAAAGTATTAGAAAAATGGACTGCTTTTATGAAGTTAAGAGATAAAGTAATGAAAGCTAACGAAGTAGCAAGAGAAAATAAAGTGATAGGTAAAGATTTTGAAGCTAAGACGACCTTATACGTATCAGAAGAAAACAAGCAGTTACTGGAATCGTTGAATAGTGACATTCGACAAATTTTAATTGCCTCAGAAATCACTATTGATGAACTAAACAATAAACCAGATGACAGCAGTATTCTTGATTTTGACGGAGTCTCTATTAAAGTAGAAAAGATGCCGGGTGAAGTATGTACGCGATGCCGTATTACAACAGAAGACTACGTTGAGTTAAATGATGAAGAAGTATTGTGCCAACGTTGCCACAGTATCTTAGAAGAGCATTATCCAGAAGCTTTATAAAAAACAAAGTTATCCTATTTAGGAAGTGAGGTTTTCCTCTTACTTCCTAAATAGGATTTTTCTGTATAGAGAAGAGGGAATATAGAAAACCTATTATTAATTTTTGAGATATAATCATTGTTGGCTTGATTTAAAGCGGTTACTTTTGTATAATTTTAATTGTAATAGAGATTTAAGAAATATACATATAGCATAATAGTTTTATATGAGTTGTTTTTTAAAGTCTGTTGCAAGTATATAGTGTAGGAGGAAAAAGTAATGGTTCAGGGCAAAGTAAAATGGTTTAATGCTGAAAAAGGATTCGGTTTCATTGAAGTAGAAGGACAAGAAGATGTATTCGTACACTTCAGTGCTATCAATAGTGAAGGCTACAAGTCTTTAGATGATGGGCAAGAAGTCGAATTTGAAATTGTGGACGGCGATCGTGGTCCACAAGCAGCCAATGTTACTAAACTATAAGCATAACAAAAAGACTTCCTTGTAAAAGGAAGTCTTTTCTTTTAGTATCTTTATATTATAATCTGCTGGCTATTAAATCAAATAGGAAGACGACTAGAATCGCACCTACAATGGCAGGAATGATGAAGAAGCCACCGAGCTCAGGTCCCCATTGGAATAAAGCGTGTCCGGCCCATGCTCCTATGAAACCGACTATAATATTACCAATAATACCTCCAGGAACATCAGCTCCTACGATTGCTTGACCAATCGCTCCAATGACTCCACCCACTATTAATGACCATATAAAACCTAACATATTATCTCTCCTTTGAAAAAAATTTATTAACTAATTCTTATTATAAGGAGTTGTCACATTTTATTCAAATATAATGCTTGAGATTTTATTGCTGGTTATCAGCAGGGTCAGTCAGTTGCAAGAGTTGATCGCGTAAACGGTCTTCTAATTGGGCTAACTGAACCTCTGCTTCTTTACGCTTAGAACGTCCTTCTCTTTGGATAGAGAGTGTCTCTTCGAGTGTCTCTACCAAGTCAGCTTGAGTTTTTTCTAGAGTTTCAATATCGATAATCCCTCTTTCATTTTCTCTAGCTGTTTCAATAGAGGACTGTTTTAATAGCTCAGAATTTTTCGTCAGTAAATCATTTGTCGTTTGAGAGACTTGTCTTTGAGCTGTAACGGCTTCTTTTTGTCTAAGCAAAGTCAGCGCAATAACAATCTGGTTTTTCCATAAAGGAATAGCCGTATTGATAGAAGTCTGTATTTTTTCAGATAAAGCCTGATTCGTATTTTGTATAAGGCGAATCTGCGGAGCTTGCTGAATAGTCATTTGTCTAGCGGTTTTTAAATCATATACCCGCTTGTCCAAGCGACTCATATATTGGTTCAAGTCATTGACCTTCTGAACTTCCATTTGGTCTTTGCTTGCTTCAGCTTGTTCGAGGGCCTTAGGAATCAACTCATTTTTTAATTCATCGATTTTCAATTCTCCGGCAGCAATATAAACGTTTAATGCTTCAAAGTATTCGTAGTTTTTCTCATATAACTGATCCAGCATAGTGTTGTCTTTTAAAAGCAATTGTCTTTCTTTATCTAATTTAACGGCAATTTTATCAACCTGAGCTCCAATTTTTTGATATTTAGCTGTCGTTTCATAAATTGACCGATTAATTTTTCTAAACATTTTTCTAAATATATTTTGATCATCAGCTCTTAAATCATTAGGATCCGCTTCTTTTAATCGGAACATCAAATCATTCAATGTTTCGCCAATGTGATTAGTATCTTGATTCTGTACATGTGCTAAAACAGAATGGGAAAATTCACCTAATTTTTGTTGAGCTTGGGTACCATAATTTGAAATTGATTCTCTGTCACTCACATCAATTTGTTTAGCCAATTCATAGGCTTGCTTCTTACGTGTCTCGTTTAGAGTATCAATAACTTTTCTAGCTTCTTTACTTTTGTCTGCCGATTGCAGCTCGTTTTTGTTATTTAATTCACTCGTTAAGTCACTTCCAAACGGATTGGCTAGTAAGTCATCAATTTCAACCTGTTTATCTGTATCAAAGGGTTCATTTTCTTTATCTACCATTTACTTACACCTCTTTTTTAAAATTAAATATCATCGTTGAAAGAATCGGATGGATTACTATTATTATGAAGTGTTCGTTTAGCTAATTCAACTTCAATGCCCATATCTTCAATATCATCTTCTTTAAACTTAACGTAATCCTCAGCTATCTGTCCACACATTCTGTCAATTGTTTCGGCAGATTTGCTTAATATATCAAAAGTCGCTTTACTTTTGGCCTTATGATTCTCAATTTCTCTGTATTTCCCTACAAGGTCAGAAAGAGAGGGAAGGTGAACGTATAAGAATTTATCCACTTCATGAAGGCGATCTGGTTCATTTGTAATTTCTTTGAATAAGGCTTTTGAAAGCTTGACTGTATTGTTTCTGTTTTCAATAGCTTTTAATTTACTGGACTGATTCATATGTTTTTCGACTTCGATTATTTGCTGTTTAGCTTTCTGCATGGTTTCTCTAAAGTATTGTATGTCTTCTCTAGATAACCCTTTAGAAGTATAAAAAGCTTCTTTTTCAGGTGTTAATTTGGGTAGTTTGTCTTTTTTACGTCCGCCCATTCTACTGTTTTTCTGTGCATTTAACAGTAAGAAAATCCCTGCACCTATACTTAATAAGAAAGCAAAGAGTGGGTTAATATCTAATCCAATGGTAATTAAAAATAAGAATAGTGTTGTTAATAAAATTACACCATAAATGAGTATTTGTGATGTCAATGTACGTTTCATTTTTTTATTCCTCCTATCTAATGGAAGTATTCTTTTAGTATAGTTATATAGTATCATAAATGACAAAATAATTAACATAGGACCTAAGAAGGATTTTTAAAAAGGATATTATGAGGTAAGATGATAAAGAATAAAAAATAAGGTATGATTAGGACACTAAGAAAGGAGTTATCTCATGATTTTTTATGAAGAAACAGTTGAAAGTAAATCATTATTTAAAGGAAATGTAACCGAATATGTTGTTGAAAAAGTTAAGCTACCTAATGGTCAATTCGCTCAAAGAGAAATTGTCAGACATGATGCGGCCTCAGCCGTTATTGCATTTACAGAAAATGATGAAATAGTATTAGTTAAACAATATAGAAAAGCCATTGAAAGTGAAAGTGTAGAAATTCCAGCAGGTTTATTAGATGAGGAAGATGAAAGTGGACTAGAGGCTGCCAAAAGAGAACTTGAGGAAGAAACGGGCTATCAAGCTGAGCATTGGAGTCCTGTTACTTCTTTTTACAGTACACCAGGGTTTACAGATGAATACTTAGAGATTTATGAAGCTCACGGGCTGAAAAAAGTTGAGAATCCTTTAGCACAAGATGATGATGAAAATTTAGAATTAATTATAGCCACATACGATGAGGCATGGGAGTTATACGAAAAAGGATTATTAAGAGATTCAAAAAGTGTCTTCGCCTTATTTTACTGGAAAATGAAGCGTTTAATGAAAAAGAACAAGGATGAGTCATAATGTCAACTAGAAGTGAACTTAAAAAAAGAAAAAAAGAGGAAGAAAAACAGAAACAAAAACTCTTGAGACAACGAAAAAAAGAAAACAAAAAATTAGAGAAAAATTTAGCTAAAAAAGGAAAAACCTCTAAAAGTAGAATGAATGAAATGGAGAGGTACCGAAGAGTAGATAAACAATTGACATTAGCTATTGTTATTGTTTTTTTACTTCTATTAATCGTTCTTTCTTTTGTATTCTTTATTTAAAATCTATAATGGGAAAAGACAGGTGATAAGTGTTGAAAATAGGTATTATTGCTGCGATGGAACAAGAAATTAGGGTTTTGACTGAACAGCTGAATCATAAAGAAGAAATAACAAAAGCTAACCAGAAGTTCTATAAAGGAAAACTTTCCGATATGAATGTGGTCTTAGTACAGTCAGGTATTGGTAAAGTCAATGCATCCATTGCAGCTACTTTGCTGATAGAGGTGTTTCAAGTCGATGCTGTCATTAACACCGGATCAGCTGGCGGGATAGGAGCAGGTTTATCTGTTGGAGACTTAGTGTTATCCAAACAGTTAGCCTATAACGATGCAGATGCCCGAGCATTCGGTTATGCATATGGACAAATTCCTCAAATGCCAGAAAGGTACGGAGCGGATGATAAACTCATTTCTTTATTTATGAAGGCTGCTGAAAAAGAATGGACCATCAGAAATGGGCTAATTGTAACAGGGGATTCATTCATAAGTAGTAAGGTTGAGATTAAAAAAATAAAAGAATATTTCGAAGATGCCCTCGTAACAGAAATGGAAGGGGCTGCGATTGCTCAAACATGCTACCAATTTGATATTCCCTTTCTTGTTATACGAGCGGTATCAGACGTAGCAGATGAAGAAGCGTCTGTATCGTTTGATGAGTTTATTGAATTAGCAGGAAAGAAATCTGCTGAGACGGTTATTAACTTTCTTAAAGAAATAAAACAAGAACAGAAACATTAGTTTGCTTAAGTTCATCAAATAACAACATTGACGCGTAAGTTATCAAAAGGCATAAAAAATGTATATTTATAAGAGAGAAAATGCTTAACTACAAGCTTTTCTCTCTTTTTTTGTTTATACATGACTGTATGATTGTTTTTTATGCTTGTGAATGGTTGCGTTTGAAATAAGCCTAAGCTATACTATACAAAGAGAATGAGAATCATTCTCAATGAGACGATGATATAAAGGAGGAGGGACCGATTCAATCCTATTTTGTTAAAAGAGTGACTAAAGTTTCCATTTACACTGTTAGTTTCGCCCTACTTATTGGCTTTTCTCTTTTTATAGGTGTGCAAAATGTCTCACCTCTAGATGTGTTATCCATGAATGAAGTTCAAAGAACCGTTTTTTTTACAGCTCGTATACCTCGAACCTTAAGTCTAATACTTGCAGGAAGTACGCTGGCTGTATGTGGGTTACTCATGCAGCACTTAACTCAGAATAAATTTGTGTCTCCAACAACTGCAGGAACATTAGCGAGTGCTCGATTAGGTATTATTTTATCTATGGTGTTGTTTTCTCAGACTAATCTGTTATCACAGACTGTCATAGCCTTTATTTTCTCTGTGTTAGGGACACTGTTCTTTACTACTTTTTTACGAACAATAAAATTGAAAAACACTATTATGGTTCCTTTAGTGGGGATGATGTTTGGAAATATTATTCAATCTTTCGGTACGTTTATCGCCATTCAATATGAAATTGTTCAAAATGTCTCTTCATGGTTACAAGGGAATTTTTCATTAGTGACTTTAGCAAATGTTCACTTACTCTTTTTAACCATACCATTACTGATTATTATATCTTGTCTTGCTCACTACTTTACGATAATGGGATTGGGAAAAGACGTGTCCCTTGAATTAGGTATCCCTTATTTGACATTAGAGTTAATAGGCATTGTATTAGTGGCTCTGGCAACGACTACAGTTATATTAACGACTGGAAGTATCCCATTTGTGGGAATCATCATTCCCAATTTGGTTGCCATCAAAAGAGGAGATCACTTTGGAAAAATACTTTTTCCGGTTGCTTTTTTTGGAGCTGTCTTTTTGCTGATTACGGATATTTTTTCTCGAATAATCATTTTTCCCTATGAAATACCTATCAGTGTCATTATTGGTGTCTTAGGGAGTCTAGTTTTTATCTTTTTACTACTGCGAGGAGAAAAAGAATGAGGAGTAAGGAAAATAAGTCAAAACAAATCATAGTTTTGTTCATTGCTGTCATACTTTCTCTTTGCTTATGCTTAACGATTAACACGAGAGGGAATATTGCGTTTGCTTTTATGCTTAGAAGCAGGCGCACACTCGCTTTCCTTTTAGTAGGCATAACGACAACAGTTGCAACTATTGTATTTCAAACAATGACACAAAATAATATATTGACTCCCAACATTATTGGGTTGGATTCCTTATACGTATTGTTGCAGACAGTTATCATCTTTTTATTTGGAACCCAACATATTCTGACAACGAATCCGTATCTGAATTTTTTCTTAAGTCTTTTATTAATGATTGGAAGCAGTATAATTTTTTACTGGTTATTCTTCAAAAAATATCCTGGGAGAATAAATCTATTACTCATGTTAGGGTTAATCGCTGGCACATTTTTCGGCAGCGTCACGACCTTTTTGCAAGTAATTATTGACCCAAATGAATTCGAGAGTGTTTTTTCACGGACAATCGCAAGTTTCACTCAAGTGAATACGTCTTTGCTCATTGTTTCTATCCTTACTTGCGGTCCGATTATTCTATATTTATTTCTACAGACCTCTAAGCTTGATGTTTTACACTTAGGAAGGAGTTATTCCATTGGTTTAGGGATTGACATTGACCGTTATTATTTAACCTTGTTTATTCTTATAACTCAAGTTTTGCAGTTAAAAAATAGCCTTTGACCCTTGGTGTCATTGACTTGGTACCGATTATTATG
>NZ_BAAACW010000070.1:0-6472 GCF_039521845.1 Alkalibacterium iburiense | reverse complement strand
AGAGCGGGCAAAATCGCACTGTTAACAAGGAAAAGTAGTAAACCGGTTAGGTTTTGACACCCTAACCATAATATATTTTATTATGGAGGCAACATAGAATGGCAGTAGCTGTTATTACACTTATAATTTTAATACTAGTCAATGGTTTTTTTGCGGCTTCTGAATTAGCTTTTGTGAATCTCAATGATAACAAAGTGAAGCGTTTAGCATATCAAGGCGATAAAAAAGCCAAAAAATTGTATCAATTAATTTCCAACCCTAGTTTGTTTTTAAGTACGATTCAGATAGGTATTACTTTAGCTGGGTTCTTATCAAGTGCCTTTGCGGCTGATTTCTTCGCAGGGCCGATTGCTGAAACCTTATACAATTGGGGAGTTCCCTTATCCCTTGGCTTACTGAATACCTTATCTGTCGTTGTAGTAACCATAGTTTTGTCTTACTTTACACTGGTATTCGGCGAACTGGTACCCAAGCAGTTAGCCTTGCAGAATGCTGAAAAAATAGCAGAAGTGGCCGTTGGACCGGTTTCTTTGCTAGCGAAAATCAGTGCACCTGTTGTCAAATTTTTATCTTTTTCCATTAACATGGTCTTAAAGCTTTTTGGAATTGATCCTGATGCCGAAAATGAAGAGGCGACTGAAGAAGACATACGTTTACTTGTTGATTTAGGAAAAGAACGGGGAAATATTAATCCAGCAGAAGAGTTAATGATAAAAAACATTTTTGAATTCGATGATACAACGGTATTAAATATCATGACTCACCGAACAGACATGACGGCCCTTTCCGTTGAAGCCAATTTTGAAGAAGTACTGAAGGAAATCAATGAAACGCGCTTTACACGGTATCCTGTTTATGAAGAAGAGGTAGACAATATTATTGGTATTTTACATGTGAAAGATTTATTTGAATACCAGGAGAAAAAGGGACCCTTTAACTTACGTGAGATTATTCGCCAACCGCATTATGTCTTAGATTCACAAACGATTGATGTCGTGTTCAAAAAAATGCAGCAAGGAAATACGCATTTAGCTATTGTAACGGACGAGTTCGGCGGGACACAAGGATTAGTCACCATCGAAGATGTGCTTGAAGAAATTGTAGGGGAAATCTCAAGTGAAAGTTTAGAATCTGAATTTGATGAAATAGAAATCAAAAAATTGTCTGACAAACAATATTTAGTTAAAGGATCGACTCGGTTAAGAGATATTGAATCTGTATTAGGTGTATCCTTGCCTTCTGATCAATATGAGACTGTACGTGGCTTTATGATCAGCCGTCTGGGGTACATTCCAACGAAGACCACTCATCAAGCGATTACGCACAAGCATGTTAATTTTGAAATTAAAAAAATTGAAGAAAATCGAATCGAATCCATTTTACTTACCCTTAACGATTAAAACCAATGAGAAAAGGTTGTGCCTGGCTATTAAAATAAGCCTGTACAATCTTTTTTCATTTTACTGTTGACATTTCATTTTTCTGTCGGTATACTAAGCTTCAAGTTAATAAATCCCTAATAAATGAAACAATATGAAAAGGAAAGTACATTTAAGAAGTCTTTTAAGAGAGTCTGTGTGTGGTGCGAACAGATAAGAAAGATTAAATGGAAAATGGCCTTTGAATGGAGTAAGCGAGCTGAAAAGTAAACTTACTACGGGTTCACCCGTTACAGTGACTCAGTCTACAAGAAATAGTTCTTGTGCACTGGCAGAGATACGTCTAGTAATAGGCGTATGAAATAAGGTGGTAACACGATTGAATCGTCCTTAAAGAAATTCTTTTTTACGAAGAAGCATTTCTTTAGGGACTTTTTTTATTCAAATAGTGAATATGCGATGACAAGTAGAGTACACACACAACACGACAAAAACAGAGAGCCTGGGTAGGTGAGAGCAGGTTTGTATGAGTGAGTGGAAAATGGGCTTGTAGCATGGGATACCGAGTGTTTTAACATAAGGCTATCGTGGGGGCGCCCATTACAGCGCCGAAGTATAGGTCATGCCTGTACTTTCTGAGGAATTGGCTGTGAGGTCAATTTAAACTAAGGTGGTAACACGGACTAAACGTTCGTCCTTTTGACTGGAGTATTCTGGTTAAGGACGGGCGTTTTTTTATTTTACTGAAAGGATTGATTTAAAATGATTCATTTAAAAAATATAGATGTCACATTTAACAGTGATAACAGAGTCGTTCAGGCTGTGAAAGATGTTTCTCTGACAGTAGAGAAGGGAGATATTTATGGCATTGTTGGATACAGCGGAGCAGGAAAAAGCACGTTGGTACGAACCATAAACGTCTTGCAGCCTCCAACATCGGGGGAGGTTATAGTAGACGGCATTAATTTTTTAACTCTCAATAAGAAAGAATTAAGAGCGAAACGAAAAAAGATAGGTATGATTTTCCAGCACTTTAATTTAATGAGACAGCGAACTGTGGCGAGCAATGTGGCTTATGCACTGAAAGGATCAGGCTTGTCGAAGCAAGAAGTGAAAGCAAAAGTGGATGAGCTACTTGACTTGGTCGGTTTAGCAGATAAAAAAGAGGCTTATCCCTCTCAACTCTCAGGTGGGCAAAAACAAAGGGTAGGCATCGCAAGAGCTTTAGCGAACGATCCTGAAATTCTGCTTTGTGATGAAGCAACAAGTGCCTTAGATCCAAAGACTACTCAGTCCATACTAGCCTTACTAAAGGAACTGAATAAAAAGTTGTCACTGACTATTGTCATTATTACCCATGAGATGCAGGTAGTCAAAGAAATCTGTAACAAGGTAGCCGTTATGGAAAATGGAGAAGTAGTCGAGAGTGGAGATATCGTCTCACTGTTTACTGCACCAAAAAACCCATTGACCAAAGAATTTATTAATACAGCAACACATATTGATCAAACGTTAGAAAAAATCTTTAGTCATCCATCACTGCTTACTAGAGACTCAAAGACAGTCTTGGCCAATATCACTTATGTAGGAGAAAGCACCAGTACCCCGTTAATTGCTAGTCTTTATGCTCAGTTTGGAGTAACGACTAATATCATTTACGGAAATGTCGAAATCCTTCAGCAGACTCCTATAGGTAACCTGATTGTTGAGTTGTCGGGAGACTTAAGACAAAGAGAAAAAGCTATTGCTTATCTGGAGGCAAAAGAGGTAACGGTGGATGTATTGGATGTGAGACCTATATATACAGCACCAGAAGAAGTAAAAATAAGTTAGGAGGATAAAAAATGCGTGCATTTTTAGAAGATTACTTTTCAAATGTGATTCAAATTAGAAGTGAAATCTGGGATAGTATCTGGGAAACGCTCTACATGGTTGGATGGACTGCTTTAATCGCAGGTGTCCTAGGGATTATCTTAGGCGTAACACTTGTCGTTACTGAGCAAGGAGGAATTTTGGAAAATGAGAAACTGTACAGTTTTTTAGAAAAACTAGTCAACGGCTTCCGTTCGGTCCCTTTCATCATTATGCTAGCATTGATCGCTCCCTTTACTCGATTCATTATAGGGACTTCCATCGGGACGACGGCAGCGATAGTGCCTTTAGTTGTTGGTACAGTTCCTTTTTATTCAAGACAAGTTCAAAATGCTTTACTTGAAGTGGATGCAGGGGTTATTGAAGCAGCTGAAGCGATGGGATCATCGCCTTTGGAAATTATTTTCAGGGTCTATTTGAAAGAAGGCTTGCCTTCACTTATACGGGTCTCATCTGTAACAATTATTAATTTGATCGGTATTACGACCATGGCAGGGGCCATTGGGGCAGGTGGTTTAGGGGATCTAGCCATCTCCAGAGGATATAACCGAAATCAAATGGACGTCACGCTAGTCGCTACGGCAGCCATTTTAGTTATTGTATTAATTAGTCAATTAATTGGAGATTATTTAGTTAAAAAAACAAGCCATTAAATATAAAGGGGATATGAAAAATGAAAACTATTAAAAAATGGGTATTAGCTGCAGGATTAACATTAGGAGTGGGGGTATTAGCTGCATGCGGGGACTCAACAGCAGGAGAATCAGAACCGATAACGATTGGGGTAGTCGGAGCTGAAAACGATGTGTGGGATTTTGTGATTGATAAATTAGCAGAAGAAGGCATTGAAGCGGAACTCGTCCAATTTGCAGACTACAACCAACCGAATAACGCATTAGCAGAAGGTGAGATTGATTTAAACTCTTTCCAACATAAATTATTTTTAGAGTCATTCAACGAAGACAATGGAACAGATTTGGTTCCCATTGGAGAAACCGTTATTGCTCCTTTAGGTATTTACTCTGATTCTTTAGAATCGATTGATGAATTGGAAGAGAATGCTTCTGTCGCTATTCCAAATGATGTGACAAACGGCGGGCGTGCCTTGTTACTATTACAATCTGCCGGTTTGATTTCAGTGGATCCAGAAGCTGGAGTGACTCCAACGATTCATGATATTACAGATAATCCATTGAACCTTTCTATTGAAGAATTAGACGCTGCTCAAACTGCCCGTGCCCTTCAAGATGTATCTGTATCGGTTATCAACTCAGGGATGGCAGTAGATTATGGTTTTGTTCCAACAGAAGATGCCATTGTATTAGAAGAAGTGAGCGACGATTCTGATCCGTATATTAATATCATAGCAGCAAGAGAAGAAGATAAAGATAATGAAGTGTATCAGAAAATAGTTGAAGCTTATCAATCAGAAGACACCATTGAAGTCATCGCGGAAACATCAAAAGGATCATCGATTCCAGCTTGGGACTAATCACTAGGGGAGGAAGAGTATAATGACAAACATATTAACAGAACTATCTATTAGCGAAGAAGTAAAGGAAGGGGCAGAAGAGGTTGTCGCGCTACGACGCTACTTCCATCAGCACCCTGAACCGAGTTTAAAAGAATACGAAACGATCAAACGCATTAAAGAAGAATTAGATAAACTGGATATTCCTTATGAATCGGTTGGGGAAACGGGAGCAATTGGAACTATCGAAGGTAAAAGAGGATCAGGAAAGACGATCTTATTAAGAGCGGATATTGATGCGTTGGAATTAGAAGATGCCAAAGATGTTCCTTACAAATCTAAGAAGGATGGCTTACATCACGCATGCGGACATGATGGGCACACGTCTGCTTTACTAGGTGCAGCCAAAATATTGAAGAAACACGAAGACAAATTTTCAGGAACCATTAAATTAGCCTTTCAACAGGCAGAAGAAATTGGGGCTGGTGCTCGTCAGTTTGTTCAGGGCGGATTTGTAGAAGGCGCAGACCAAGTGTTCGGTCTACATTTAGATTCTAGTGTACCAGTTGGAAAACTGGTTTCAGTTGCCGGAGCCACAAATGCATCGTGTGATATATTTAAAATACATGTGCATGGAAAAAGTGCGCATGCGGCTAGACCAGATCAAGGAATTGATGCCTTACTGGCTGCTTCAGCCATTACAGTGGAACTTCAAAGCATCGTAGGCAGAGAAGTCAATCCATTAGATAATGTGGTCGTCGCTGTCGGGGTCTTGAATGCTGGAACACGTTATAACATCGTAGCGAATCATGCTTACCTTGAAGGAACGGTCCGCACATTTAGTCATGAAACACGTGCTTTTGTATTAGAAGCTGTAGAACGTGTCGCTCGTAGGGTGGCTGAATCTCATCGCTGTACTATTGAATTTGAAAACTATGATGCGGCAGCCCCGTTAATCAACCATGAAGAACCGGCTCGCCGTGCAGCTGAATTAGCTGCAGAAATAGTGGGAGAAGAAAATGTGATAAGAAATCAGCCTAAAAGCTTAGGGGCCGATGACTTTGCGGATTTCTTAGCCGAAGCTCCCGGTGTGTATGCAAGAGTTGGGACACGGAATTTAGAAGATGAGAGCACATGGTATGGGCACCACCATGAAAAATTCGACATTGATGAAAGAGGCCTAGCTTACGCCACAGAGCTACATGTAAGATATGCTTTAGATTATTTAGGTAGCTAACACATAAGCGATTCGGAGCAGACTGATGGGGCTCTTGAATCGCTTTTTTAATAGGAGTTATGATAAGTATGTTAAAATAAAGGAGAGGAGGTGGCGGGGGATAAAGGATGACTAATCGAAATAAAACATTCATAATTACCGGGATTTTAATGGCTATCTTTCTCATTGGAGGAGGCTTCTTTTTTAATGAGGAAGAGATGGAGTTATCCTTAAATTTAAATAGAGAACAATCCTTTGCAAAAGACAAAGACTTAACTGTTTTAGTGGCATCTGACTTACATTATCTCTCCCCAAGTTTAATTGAAGAAGGAATTTTAACTGATAGTTTATTAAACGACGGCGATGGAAAAATGACTCATCAAAGTGAAGAAATTGTAGATACTTTCATAGAAGAAGTAATAGAGATCAGTCCAGATTACGTCATACTTAGTGGGGATTTAACCTTTTGTTTATGGCAATATAAAAGTAGATAGTATTGCAACGAAAATCTTAGAAGCTTGAACAAACAAAAAA
>NZ_BAAACW010000069.1:0-3510 GCF_039521845.1 Alkalibacterium iburiense | reverse complement strand
ATTTACCAGATAATCACTGATTATTTATTTTACCCATTTATAGCCCTTAAAAAGGGTTTCTTTTTCAGCACCCTCGGAAAAACCCAGTCTTTCTTTTAATCTTAGAATCGCAATGTAGCCGCAATACCTGTATCTGATGGCATGCTCGCTTTATCTAGCACATAAACATTCCCATTTGTTTTGAGTACATTGTGTACTAACTGATTAACATATTGATTTTTTTCTGGTCCTTCATGATACTGTCCATTTTCATCAATTGTACCAAATACTTGATAATCATCTTCTAATAACAAGGTATCTATCTTCCCTTGAATACTTGCCATAGCTAAATCGTGATATTGTGCTTCAAGTTTATATTTAGGTGTTGTTTCATTAAATTTTTCGACCAATTTGTCGTAACGTCTATTGATTATATCATCGACTACTTTACTTGTTTGATCTTGAATATCATTAAAAGATAATTGGGAAGGTGAAGCTTCAATGCGCGTATCTTTATCTAAATACTCATTTTTAGATAATTTATCAAAATCAGCAATATTTTTAGTCAAGGAAAATAGGACTAAAGGTAATTGGGTTGGTTTAGAAAAATGCTCATATACATAATTATCGACTATACGGAAATAATTTTCCTGGTCAATTTCTTTTTCACTGCTTTTCTCATTATGACCGTGGAATACTCCTTGACCTCCACCTATTAGACCTCCATTATAAGAGGCAACGTTTAACTCGCCACCAGTTAACTCATCACCTAGAGCTTTAGTTAATGTGTCCGGTGCATCATCAGGCAACTCAATTTTTTGAATCTTATTTCTTCTTCCATTATAAATGCTAAATTTATCATGACTTAAAGCTAGTAAATGATAATAACTGACGTACTGGAAGTTAGCTATTAACGGCAATACGTATGGTTGTGTAGACACTACTGTTCCCGTATGAATGGGAATGCTTAATCTGTAATAGAATACCTGATCAGGTGTGATATAAAATACAGCACTTTGAGACATGGTTCTCCAAAAGTCAGTATGATCGATTAAGCCCTGGACTTTCTCAAGTAGAGAATTACAATATTTTTCATCATATGTTTCACATAATTTTTCTTTTGCTTCTTTTAACAAATTTTGAAACTTAATTTGATTAGCCTCAAATTCAATATTATTTGTTTCTGAATTTAAAGATATTGAGACTACTACCTCGTATTCTTGTAACAGTTCATCTGTAGGAAACGTAAACAGTTCTTGCATATGCTTCACCTTCCATTCATTATTTCTTCACTCACACTTTGTGTGAATAAAGAGTACTATAATTACATGATAGCTAATAGAAAGGGAAAAGTCTAAAGATATGCTAATGGAATGATGGATTCAATCAGTAGGAATTTACGATTATAAATGAAAAGAGGAAATAAATGAATAGATAACACTATTTATTTCCTCCATTGTTTAGTTCTTTAAAGCTTCATTGACTTCATTCATCATAATTTGGAAGGCTTCAGCCCCGCCCTCAGATAAATACCACGCAGAGGGTGTAAGATAAAAGATTGTTCTATCTTTATACGACTGCGTTTCTTGAATAATAGCATTTTGCTCGAAGTCTTTACTCGTCACTTCTCCCCCAATGGCAGCTGTGCGGTCCAATAGAAACAGCACATCAGGATTTTGAGCCAACACATACTCATAGGAAACTTCCATTCCGTGATTTGACACGTCTATATCTTCATCGACCGAGGTAAACCCGAAAGCATCGTAAATCAAACCGAATCGGGAGCCTGGGCCATAAGCGGATAATGATCCTTCATTGAACATAAGCATCAAGGCTTCTTTCTCTGGCGCTTGTGCTTCAGTCACCAAATGATTCAAGTCACTTTCTAATTCTTCCACTATCTCTTCTGCTTTAGTCTCTAATTGAAATATTGTACCTAATGTCTCTAAGTTGCCTTTTATAGAGTCCAAATACGCCTGAGAGTCCATGCTTAAATCTATAGTAGGAGCAATGGCCGCTAAGTCCTCGTAAGCTGAACTAGAACGACCAGCTACAATAATCAAATCAGGCTCCATGGCATTCGTCACTTCTAAGTCGATTTCAAAGAAGCTACCTGCTGTATCCACTTCTTCGAATTCACTCAAGTGTGCTGGCATATTAGGGGATGCCGTTAATATCACTCTATCCCCCACTCCTAAACTTTTTAAGTTATCCAATTGACCGTTATCGTAGACAGCAACTTTTTGAGGATTCAGTGGGACTTCCACACTATTACCAGCCGAATCTTCTATTGTAACGGTCTGATCTTCAGTTACATCATTCTCTATACTTCCTGCCTCGAGACTTCTGCAAGCAGCTAATAAACCAACCATAAAGGTCAATATGAATCGAGTTACTATTTTTTTCATCATCAGTTCTCCTAGTATAAAATCAGTTTCTATAGTATAAACAATATTTAATTCCATCATTTTCCATAATTTGAACATCCATCTCATACAGTTCGTCCAGTACTTCTTTAGAGACCACTTCATCTACTGTACCCGTTGCGAATATCTTTCCATCTTTCATAGCAATGATATTATCCGAGTAAGCCGCTGCAAAATTGATATCATGTACAATAGTAATGACGGCTTTACCTAATTCGTCAACCAACCTTCTTAATGTTTTCATCATTTGAACACCAAAATTCATATCTAAATTATTTAAAGGCTCATCTAATAAAATGTAGTCCGTATCTTGACAAAGAACCATCGCAATTAACGTTCGTTGTAATTGACCTCCTGACAACGTGTCTATGTAACGGTTTTGAATATCTGATAATCCTAAATAACTTAAAGATTCATTAATGACTGAATGACAATGATCATTCAACCGTCCTTTCGTATAAGGAAAACGGCCAAAAGAAACCAATTCTCGGACGGTTAATCGGATGTTCATATGATTCGTCTGTTTTAAAACAGATAAACGTTTAGCCAAATCCCCTTTTTTCCAGCTTTTAACCTCTCCCCCGTCTATATAAATATGGCCTGTATCTTGTGGAATCAATCGGCTGACCATTTCTAATAATGTGCTTTTCCCTGCTCCATTCGGTCCAATACATGTGGTCATCTTCCCTTTTTCAATAGGAAGTGTCACATTGTTAACAACAACGTGTTCACCGTATTGTTTCGTTACATTTTCAATATTCATCATAATGATCTATTCCTTTCTTTTAATAGAATAACCAGGAAGTAGATTCCTCCCACAAACTGAATAATGACACCTAAAGTTGTTTGTAATCTAAATACATGCTCTACCAACACCTGGCCAATGATAATGAACAAGTGAGAGATTAAGCTCCCCCCTATAAATAAAACACTATGTCTGTAATCATTCAGAGTTCGATAGGCCAAGTTGGATCCTATGAATCCTAAAAATGATACTGGACCAATGAGAGCTGTTGAAACAGCAATTAATATACTTATAACTCAAGTTTTGCAGTTGAATATCCAGGTTTAACCCTTGCGGTTATTGAAACTTCTTATAAATAAT
>NZ_BAAACW010000068.1:60081-99598 GCF_039521845.1 Alkalibacterium iburiense | reverse complement strand
AGCTCAGTTGGTAGAGCGCACGACTGTTAATCGTGTTGTCGCAGGTTCGAGCCCTGCTTGCGGAGTTTTTTTGTACGTAAATTTAAAATAAGCAAATTAAAAACGTTGAGGATAATTTTCCCCAACGTATTTTTAATTCTCATGAAAATGATAAATGGGTTCATCTCTTTCTTCATCATAATCTACTTCTAAGTCATATCCACTAAAGAACCAATCATCTTCCGTACCAGCAAAATAGGTGACTCCATTGATTTCAGTTTTCCCAATCACATCACTGTGAGGTTGTTCAGCATTCATGCCAACAGAAAAGCCTTCATGCACTTCTGTTTTTCCGTAAACTTTGCCAAAGAAACGAACAGCATCTCCTTTATCAAGAAGCATTTCTGATTCAAACCATTGAACTGCTTTATCGGTTATTGTAATATTCATTAATCATAATCCTTTCTCTATTGATTTCTCTTACTCTATTTTATCATGAATGAGCTATTAGTAACACTTCGTAAAAAAATAGCATCTTATTTCTCGATAGGGAACCAATTTCTAGACGCGGAAACCATCTGCCATAGAGGTTCAGGGATAGTATAAGTATACTTTTTAGATAGGGATAAAGAAGTATTGATAGTCTCTTCTTCGTCATTCTGTACTTTCTGAACCCATTTTGGATCAATGATCAGCTGCCGACCCAATGAAATTAAATCAGAGAATTTAAGAGCTTCTTCAGCATCCGATGGGTCCTTGATTGAGCCTACACTAATTAAAGGGACTCTATTATCTATATATGCACCAATTTCTTTAGGGATTTGCTTAGCGTATTCTCTAAAGCCTACTAGTGAGGGCTGGTAATAATAATTAACAGACATATGCAGGTAATCGATATTTTCATTTATTAAAGCATCTAATAGAATCAGAGTATCATCTAATCTTATACCCGGTTCTTCTATTTCTTCTGGAGAAAAACGATAGCCTAATAAAAAGGGTTTATCAGCGTATTCATTAATGATAGATTGGCAATGTTTCACTAATGCGATAGGAAATCTTAATCTGTTTTCTAAAGAGCCTCCCCATTTATCTTTTCGTTGATTCGAATGAGGAGAAAAGAATTGCTGAATAAGATACGTATTAGCTCCATGTAACTCGACTCCATCAAACCCCGCCTCAATAGCTCGTTTAACGGCTGCCCCAAACTGATGAATGAGAATATTGATGCCTCCATCCGTCAATTCTTTTGGCATCTCTGCCCACTTTCTTTCGGCACGAATGGGTGAGGGAGATACCGGTTGACGGTGGCCATTAAACTGTTTTTGACTCATTCTACCACCGTGATACAATTGAAGGATGGCTTTAGAACCTTGCAATTTGATGACTTGTGCTAATTTTCGGAGACCATCGATGTGACTATCTTTAGCAGCACTCATGCCGTTGGGAAAAGCTTGTCCTTCAGAAGCTATATAAGCACAAGCAGTAATGACAGCGCCAGGACCGCTAGAGCGAACTAAATAATAAATTAACTCCTCTTCTGATACCTCTCCTTCAGGGGAGCTGGAACTGGTGGTCATTGGAGCCATCAGTACACGATTTCTTAAAGTCAGTCCGTTATTAAATTGATAGGGTTCTAAAAATGAATAGGTCATTATCTTCTCTCCATATAAATAACATTTAGTAACTCTCAATAAGGTCTTCTTATTATTTTAAAGAGAATAAAAAGGTAAGTCAATCAAGTTGGCGAACAGAAAACAGTCTTTAAGTCAGTAAGACTTAAAGACTGTTTTCTTTACTGTATTATCTTTACTGTGAAGTATATCCACCATCAACTGGAATAGTAATACCGGTTAAAAATTCATTTTCTGCAATAAAGACTACTGTATGGGCGATTTCTTCAGGTACACCTAATCTTCCTATCGGGTGCTTATCTACTAGATGATCATAGTATTCACCCAATGCTTCTTTGTTGACCATACCCGATTCTACATATCCAGGAGCTACTGCTGCACATCGGATATTATCCTTAGCATACTGAAGGGCAGTAGACTTAGTCATTAAAACGACAGCGCCTTTTGAAGCGTTATAAGCATAAGCTGTAGGCTCACCTACGAGGCCCAAAATGGATGCGCAATTGATGATGACCCCACCACCCGTTTTTTTCATTTCTTTAACGGCATATTTTGATCCGAAGAAAACACCGTCCTGATTGATGCGAATGACCTTCTGATACTCCTCATATGTGAGCTCATGCATTTCTCCCTGTGCACCAATACCAGCATTATTAAAAAGAATATCGACAGAGCCAAAATGTTCAGCAGTCTGTTCAATCAATGCTTTTACTTCTTCTTCTTTGGAGACATCCGCTTTAATGAAGATAACGTCTCCTTTGTCTTTCAACCGCTCTGCCTGCTTTCGTCCTTCCTCTTCATTAAAGTCACTTAAAACAACTTTCGACCCTTTATTTAAAAAGGATTCCACAGTCGCTAGTCCTATACCTGAAGCCCCACCTGTGATTATCGCTACTCTATCCTTTAATTGAAACATACGATCACTCCTTCACATATTTGTTCAGTTATATTATACATTGTAAACGCTTAATAATCAAGGTGGAAAAGATCATATTATAGAAGTTTAATCTTCTTAGTAATTGTGCACAAAAAATTCCCTGTATATTTGTGCACGTTTCCATAGAATGCAAAAAGCGTTTACAATATAATGAGATTTGTAAACAACTTAATGTATTGGTTCTGTCAAGACTAGGAATCATAAAATTCAAAATAAGAAAGGTGACTTTACAATGGTAGAAATTGCATTGAAAAACATTTATAAACGTTACGATAACGTGGACGATTTTGCGGTATCAGACTTCGATATGAGAGTAAAAGACCGTGAGTTTATCGTTTTCGTTGGACCATCTGGTTGTGGGAAATCTACAACTCTACGTATGATTGCTGGATTAGAAGAAATTACAGACGGAGAACTTTGGATCGGCGACACAATGATGAACGACGTTGCTCCTAAAGACCGTGATATTGCGATGGTTTTCCAGAACTACGCTCTATACCCACATATGACTGTATTTGATAACATGGCTTTCGGATTAAAACTACGTAAATACAAAAAAGCTGAAATTAAAGAGCGTGTTGAAAATGCTGCTGGTATCTTAGGCTTAACTGAGTTGCTTGATCGTAAACCAGCTGCTTTATCTGGTGGACAACGTCAGCGTGTAGCTTTAGGACGTGCGATTGTTCGTGATGCTAAAGTATTCTTAATGGATGAGCCTCTATCAAACTTAGATGCTAAATTACGTGTAGCGATGCGTGCGGAAATTGCAAAATTACACCAACGCTTAAATACAACATCTATTTACGTTACACACGACCAAACAGAAGCGATGACAATGGCTGACCGTATCGTTATCTTGAAAGACGGATTTATCCAACAGATTGGTACACCAAAAGAAGTGTACGACACACCAGTGAACATTTTCGTTGGAGGATTCATTGGATCACCAGCTATGAACTTCTTTGATGTTACTTTAAACGGAAACAAGATTACTAACGGTGATGGACTAGAAATTGAAGTTCCTCAAGGAAAATTAAATACATTACATGAACATGGATTCAAAGATGGAGCTAAATTAGTATTTGGTATTCGTCCTGAAGACATTAAGAGTGAACAAGTTGCATTAGATGCTTCACCTAATACAATTGTTACTTCTAAAGTAACGGTTTCTGAGTTACTAGGATCAGAAACAATGCTTTACTCTCAAGTCGGAGATTTAGAGTTTATTGCTCGAGTTGATGCACGTGACTTCCACCAACCAGGTGAAACAATCGATCTTGCATTTGACATGGGTAAATCACACTTCTTCGATCCTGAAACAACTGAAGTAATCCGTTAATCTGAGATTACATTTGTTGTAATAAAATAGCCCCCTTTTTTCCTCTCTGATATACACTGTATATTCAGAGAGGTTTTTTATTTTTAATCTTATTACCCTCTATAAATATTCACTATACCCTCACTATTTTGTATTAAAATAATAATACTGCCTCCTTTAATATTTTTAAACATACCGAGTCATCAGAGTGAAGAAACGCTACAAAATTGTTTTCATCAATGAGACCAATTATTAAAGCCAAAGAAAATGATACCCTTATACAATCCTTTTAGAACAGCTTTTCTTTAGGGAATATGATATGGCAGGTTTAAGTTAAAGCTGATTTAGTGTAAAATAGAAGTATTAATAGAGTCAATGAGAAAGGGGAACAATGACTGCTTCATTTTTTGAAAGGAAGCAGATTTTATTATGAATAAAACTAGAGGATTTGAAATTGTTTCAAAGTATAAAGGGCAATCCATCTCTTTACCCAAGAGAGCAACGAAAGGTTCAGCAGGCTATGATTTAACAGCAGCCGTTGATATTGTGATTCCATCCATTTTTAAAGCGATGCAAAGTGAGACCTTGTCTGAAGACCATCCCATGCGTTCCACGTTAGTTCCTACAGGAGTTAAAGCCTATATGCCGGACAATGAATACTTACTTTTGGCTAATCGGTCTAGCAACCCTATGAAGAAACAGTTAGCTGTTCCAAATGGGATCGGCGTAATCGATTCAGATTATTATGGAAATGAGAGCAATGAAGGCGAGATTTTTGTCCAGTTAATAAATTATGGTTTAGATGATGTTCATATTAAAAAAGGAGAGCGCATTGCTCAAGGTATTTTCTCAAAATACGAAGTCATAGATCAGGAATCAGATGAGTTTTCTGTACGTACGGGAGGATTCGGTTCCTCTGGAAGATAAACAAAATTAAGGGGTTAGTGTATTGGCAAAAAAGAAAGCAACCGTGTTTGTCTGTCAAAATTGTGGATATGAATCGCCTAGGTATTTAGGCAAGTGCCCAAGCTGTGGAGCATGGAATCAAATGGTAGAAGAAAGACTGCCTGAGAAGTCAGATAGCCGAAACAGAATAACGATGTCTGGTAAGGCATCTAAAGCAGAAGCTATAACAGATATTACAATTGAAAAAGAAGAGCGTGTCCTTACTAAATTAGGCGAATTTAACCGCGTATTAGGGGGAGGGGTCGTTCCTGGTTCACTCGTTTTAATCGGTGGAGATCCGGGTATTGGAAAATCAACGCTACTTCTTCAAGTGTCTGCTCAGTTGAATCAGGGTGGCGGTAAAGTATTGTATGTTTCAGGTGAAGAAAGTGCGTCTCAAATTAAGATGAGAGCAGAGAGACTGGAGCTTAGAGGAACAGATTTCTACATTTATGCAGAAACAGAACTAACAGCTATCCAAGACACCATAGAACAACTCAAACCAGATTTCGTCATCATAGACTCTATTCAAACCATGCATCATTCGGATATCGATAGTGCTGCGGGGAGTGTGTCGCAAGTAAGAGAATCGACGGCTTCTTTAATGAAAATTGCTAAGATGAATGACATTGCTATTTTTATAGTGGGTCACGTAACAAAAGAAGGAGCGATTGCGGGTCCAAGGATGTTGGAGCATATGGTGGATACGGTGCTGTATTTCGAAGGTGAGCGACACCATACGTTTAGAATTTTAAGAGCAGTAAAGAATCGTTTTGGTTCGACCAATGAGATTGGCGTCTTTGAGATGAGAAACGGTGGACTGGAAGAAGTATTGAATCCTTCTCAACTGTTTTTAGAAGAGCGCTTGTCCGGAGCAACAGGGTCAGCCATTGTTGCGGCTGTTGAAGGCACACGCCCCATCTTAGTAGAGATACAATCCCTCATTACTCCGACGGTTTTTGGCAATGCCAGACGCACGGCAAGTGGATTAGATCACTCTAGAGTGTCATTAATCATGGCCGTTTTAGAAAAACGAGCAGGCTTGCTCTTGCAAAATCAAGATGCATACTTGAAAGCCGCAGGTGGAGTAAGGTTAGACGAACCTGCTATAGACTTATCTATTGCCATCAGTATCGCTTCCAGCTACAAAGAAAAGCAGACGAAAGCGACAGACTGTTTCATTGGAGAGATTGGATTAACTGGTGAAATTAGGCGCGTATCAAAAATTGAGCAGCGAGTGAATGAAGCGGCTAAATTGGGATTCAAACGATTAATTATTCCAAAGAACAATATGGATGGGTGGACATTCCCTAAGAATATACAAATCATCGGGTGCACCACCTTATCAGAAGCAATTAAAACCGCATTTTCTTAAACTATTGCTATACTAAAAGAAGAAAGAGAAGGGGATGGGAAACGGACGCTTCTCGTTCTTCTATTAGAGTGAGACTTACAAAACCTATCAGAAAAGGAGAAATGGAGGGATTGAATGGTGTCAAAACTAATACTATTAACATTTATGCTTGTCGGGGGCAGTTTAGGATATAATTTTCTTCCTGAGCTCTTAGGCTACTGGGAAAGTGCGCCTCGATGGATATTGCATCCCATTATGGGGTTAATAGTGGGTGTGATTATTTTTTATATCATTGGGTTACAAATGGTTCGACCAATCGAAAAAGGATTCTCGAAAATCGAAAAAACCTTTAGTGAATTAAGTATGCCTTATCTCATGTTCGGAAGCATCGGTGCGATTATTGGACTTATTCTTGCTTGGTTAGTTAATTTATCATTAATTGCTCTGGATATGATTATAATAAGTGACGTGGTTCCCATTATACTGACTATTGCTGCTGCGTATATTGGCTTTGATCTGACTTCGATGAGAAGAGAAGAGATCAGACGCTTATTTTCACCGAAAACGAACAAATCGGAAAATGAAGAGGTGCTGGAAAGAAAAGAAGGCGAAACGTTTCGCAAGTATAAAATACTGGACACCAGTGCCATCATAGACGGACGCATTCTTGAAGTCGTTCAAACGGGATTTTTAGAGGGGATACTGGTTGTCTCCCATTATGTTCTGAAAGAGTTGCAGTATATCGCTGATTCATCAGACAGTTTGAAACGTGTGCGAGGAAGGCGAGGTTTAGATATACTCAACGCCTTACAGAAAGAAGAGAGAATTACTCTGGAGATAGATGACCGTGAGTATCCAGATACAGAAGAAGTCGACTTGAAATTAGTTCAATTAACGAAAGATATGGATGGTATGATCGTCACGAACGATTACAATTTAAATAAAATCGCTGAGTTTCAAAATATACCTGTACTGAATATCAATGAATTGACTAATGCTGTTAAACCCGTTGTGATTCCTGGAGAAGAAATGAAAGTAATGATTGTAAAAAACGGAACGGAAAGAAGTCAAGGCGTGGCCTACCTGGAAGATGGGACGATGATTGTTGTGGAAGAAGGAAAATACCACATCAACGAAACAGTCGATGTGATTGTTACGAGCTCCCTGCAGACGAATGCCGGACGAATGATTTTCGCTAAGCTGTCTAACAATCAAAAGTCTATAAATAACGGGGAAGGTTCAAATGAGTGAAAATTATGAGGCTGTTTTACTCGCAGCTGGCTCTTCCAAACGTTTAAATGGAGGAGAAGGGCAAAATAAGATTCTTAAAACACTGAATAATCGACCGGTTTTTGATTATTCCCTCCGATTGTTCTTAGAAGATGACCACTGTCTGACTATATGGTTTGTAGTCAATGAACAAGAAAAAGAAACCTTAATAGCGGCTTTACTTACTGTTTATTCTACCATTCCTCATAAGATTCAGTGGGTATATGGAGGAGAAGAACGCCAAGACAGTGTGAAAAACGCCTTGGATGCGATGGAAAATCAAGACAATCGTGTTCTTATACATGATGCGGCTCGCCCTTTTATCACCCCTGACCTCATTGCTTCTTTAATGGATGCAGTAAAGGAAACTGAGGCCGTCACACTGGCTATTCCAGCGACGGATTCAATGAAAATGGTTAAAGACACTTATGTATCAGCTTCTCTTTATAGACCCCATGTCTGGCATATTCAAACACCTCAGGTCTTTTCAAAAAAAGTGATTCAAGAGGCGATGAATAAAGCTGTCTCAGAGAATTTTTATGGGAATGAAGAAGGAGAACTAGCAGAACGGTTGGGCTATAAGGTAAAGGTTGTAGAAGGAACCAGAGAGAATATGAAAATAACGACACCCTTTGATTATGAAGTGGCTCAAGTGATAGCTAAAAAATGGTTTAATTAATATAAACGTCTATTCAAGCTGTAACGAGTGGCAGAAAGACAATTAAAATGGTAAGTTAAGACTATTGTAAAATTAAAAGGAGAGTTCATTATGGCAGAAAAAGTTCGTGTACGTTATGCACCGAGTCCAACTGGACATTTACACATTGGGAATGCACGTACAGCCCTTTTCAATTATTTATTTGCACGCCACAATAATGGCGATTTTATTATTCGAATTGAGGATACTGATAAAAAAAGACACGTAGAAACAGGAGAACAAAGTCAATTAGATAATCTAAAGTGGCTAGGTATAGACTGGGATGAGAGTGCTGATATAGGGGGGCCTTATGGGCCATACCGTCAATCAGAAAGAAAAGACATCTATGATCCATTGATTGACCAACTTCTGGCTAGTAATCATGCATACAAATGCTACTGTACAACAGAAGAATTAGAAGCGGAACGTGAAGCACAGAGAGCTCGAGGAGAGATGCCTCATTATAGCGGAAAGTGTGCCCATTTAAGCGCCTCTGAACAGAAAGAAAAAGAAGAGCAAGGAATTACTCCAGTCATCCGTATTCGTGTACCTAAAGGTGAAACCTATACGTTTGATGATATGGTAAAAGGAACGATTACTTTTGAAGCCGAATCAGTAGGGGGAGACTGGGTCATACGTAAACGAGACGGGATGCCTACCTACAACTTTGCGGTAACGGTGGATGACCATTATATGGACATTACTCATGTGCTTCGAGGGGATGATCACATTGCGAATACCCCTAAACAAATGATGGTGTATGAAGCCTTTGGTTGGGAGCCCCCTGTATTTGGTCATATGACGTTAATTATTAACGCAGAAACAGGTAAAAAACTAAGTAAGCGAGACGAAACGATTCTTCAGTTTATTGAACAGTATAGAGATCTGGGCTATCTGCCAGAAGCGTTATTCAACTTTATTACGCTGCTTGGCTGGTCACCTGTCGGCGAAGAAGAAATCTTTTCGAAGAAAGAATTTGTGGACATGTTTGATTATAAGCGACTGGGCACTTCCCCGGCTGCATTCGATTCTAAAAAATTGGAATGGATCAGCAATCAGTACATGAAAGAAATGGATGTGAATGAGTTGACTTTAAAAGCACTCCCTCATTTAGTCCAAGCGGGTTATGTGGAAGAAAATCCAAGTCCTGAAAAAGGAGAATGGATTAAAAAGATAGTCGCTTTATACCAGGATCAAATGAGCTATGCGGCTGAACTGCCTCAATTAGCTACATTATTCTTTGAAGATTCAATCGAATGGACAGAAGAAGCAAAAGACATTCTAAAAGGCGAGACTGTTCCGACAGTTATCGAAGCTTTTGAAAAACAACTCCAAGAGATTGACTTATTTGAAGCCAGTGTGATTAAAAAAGCGGTCAAAGCTGTTCAGAAAGAGACAGGTGTCAAAGGGAAAAATCTCTTTATGCCTATTCGCGTGGCTACAACGGGACAACAACATGGTCCGCAGTTAAATGATGCGATTGAATTATTAGGCAAAGAGAAAGCCTTGCGTAATATCTCAAAAGCAAAAGAATGGATAAATTAAACGAACGTATGAATGCAAGATAAGAAAGCTGTCAAGCCATACAACCGGGACTTTCTTAAAGTGGTTGTATGGCTTTTGCTTACTGTTTCTTGACTACAGCATTGGGAGGGAGAGTCGTTTATGATTCAAGTGTATAATACATTAACAAGACAAAAAGAAAAATTTGAACCTTTAGAAGAAGGCAAGGTAAAAATGTACGTCTGTGGACCCACTGTCTACAACTATATTCATATAGGAAATGCTAGAAGTACTGTCGCGTTTGATACAGTCCGCCGGTATCTGTCCTATAGAGGATTTGACGTACATTATGTATCTAACTTTACAGACGTGGATGATAAAATCATTAAAGCAGCTAATGAATTGGGCCAGACGGCTCCAGAAGTGGCAGACCGGTTTATTCAAGCTTTTTACGAGGATACAGAAGCCTTGGATGTCCAGCCAGCTGATCATGCGCCGCGTGTGATGGATAATATTCCGGACATTATAGCCTTTGTTGAAGCACTGATTGAAAAGGGCTTTGCTTATGAAGTAAATGGAGATGTCTATTATCGGGCAAGAAAGTTTGAAGGATACGGCAAACTTAGCCGCGTATCCCTTGACGAGTTAGAGTTAGGCGCCAGCAACCGAACAGGTGAAGAAGCTGAAAAGAAAGAAGACCCTATTGACTTTGCTTTATGGAAAGCAGCTAAAGAAGGAGAAATCAGCTGGGATTCTCCATGGGGGAAAGGACGGCCCGGTTGGCATATTGAATGTTCTGTTATGGCTACAAAGTATTTGGGAGAGACGATTGATATTCACGCTGGTGGACAAGATTTAACCTTTCCTCACCATGAAAATGAAATAGCCCAGACGGAAGCTAAAACAGATGTCCCTTTTGCAAAGTATTGGATGCATAATGGCTTTGTCACAATGAATGATGAAAAAATGAGTAAATCTATTGGTAATGTCGTGTTAGTGAAAGACTTGAGAGAACAGCATGACCCCAAAGTGCTACGATTCTTCATGGCTACTGCACACTATAGACGGCCCATTAATTATTCTACAGCTGCTTTAGAAGAAGCTCGGACGAATTTAAATCGTATACAAACGGCTTATTTCAATGCCGCTCACCGATTAGGGCAAGGAAATGTTCCACACGAGTCGGCAGAGGAAACCTTAGCGGATTTAAAGGCCTTTGAAGAAGCCTTTATTAAGCAAATGGATGATGATTTTCAGGCTCAAAATGGGATAACAGTCATTTATGACTTAGTGCGTTATATAAACAGATATGTAGAAAGTGAGTCTGTTACACAAGAAGGCTTAGAAAGAAGCCTTTCACTGTTAAAAGACTTGATGGCCGTTTTCGGCATTGACTTAACGTTAGACAATGATTTGTTAGACGAAGAAATTGATGCCCTGATTCAAGAAAGAGAAGAAGCGCGTAAAGAGAAGAACTTTGCCCGTGCGGATGAAATTAGAGATCAATTACGTGAGGAAAACATCCTTCTAGAAGACACACCTCAAGGGATTAGATGGAGACGAGGCTCGGCGAATGAGTAACAGTCAGCATCCCCGTTTATTAAATGGCCTGGCGCTAGCTTATATGGGGGACGCCGTATATGAATTAGCCATTAGAGAGCATCTTATATCTAAAGGACAAACCAAACCTCATATGCTGCATAGGTTGGCAACTGAGTATGTCTCAGCTAAAGGACAAGCTTACTTGAGCGATAAATTTCAAGAGCAGGATAAATTAACCGATGAAGAATGGGATTACTTTAAGAGAGGGCGTAATGCAAAGAGTCACTCAAAAGCTAAGAATGCCGACACTCAAACCTACAGTCAGTCGACAGGCTTCGAAGCTTTAATGGGCTATTTGTATTTAACCGATCAGCATGAACGCCTAAATGAATTAATCATATGGTGTATAGACAGAATAGAAGAAAAACAGTGAAAGGAGCATGAGGGATGTCAAGAAAACCATCTAAAAGAAATAGAAAGCCTGATAAAAAGGCCGCACAACAGGATGTGACCGATGAAGAAATGGTTATTGGACGCAATCCGGTTTTAGAAACATTGAAATCTGATCGCGATGCCAATAAGTTATTTATCCAAGACGGTTTAGCTGGCAACAAGATAGCAGGTATTTTAGACGAAGCGAAAAGACGAAAAGTTCAGTTATCTTTTGTACCTAAGACAAAATTAGATACATTATCTGATGGGGGGAACCATCAAGGGGTTATTTTAGCAACGAGCCCGGTCAATTATGCGTCTATTGATGAGTTATTTGAAAAAGCAGAAGAGAAAAAGGAAGAACCCTTTTTTATAATACTGGACGGAATTGAAGATCCGCATAATCTCGGCTCTATATTACGGACAGCAGATGCGAGTGGCGCTCACGGTGTCATTATTCCTAAACGAAGAGCCGTAGGGCTGACTTCTACTGTAGCAAAGGCGTCTGCAGGAGCGATTGAACATGTATTAGTTGCCCGTGTCACTAATTTATCCCAGACGATAGATGAACTGAAAGACAGAGGCTTATGGATTTTTGGAACAGATATGAAAGGGAAAGACTACAGACAGTGGGATGTTTCTTCACCCATCGGTTTAGTTATTGGCAATGAAGGGAAAGGCATATCTCGATTAGTGAAAGAGAAAGTGGATGAAACACTCTCTATTCCAATGGTCGGCAATGTCCAAAGTTTAAATGCTGGAGTAGCTACAGGTCTATTAATGTATGAAGTGTACCGTAAAAGGCATTCTTTGTAGATAATTGATTGAAATAGATGGATGAGTTAAGGATGAAAGGGGGGATTTCGTGAAAAAAGAAATACTATATGTAGACGGGTATAACATGATAGGTGCCTGGCCAGAGCTAGTGAGGCTAAAAAATCAGGATAAAATGGCTGATGCCAGAGATTTATTGTTGCATGAGCTGAGTAACTACGCTAAATATGAAGGCATTCAAATCAAATTAGTCTTTGATGCTCAGCTTGTTCCTGGTGTTCAGCATCGGTATGATAAGTTCCAAGTCGAGGTTATCTTCACGAGTGAAGGAGAAACAGCAGACAGTTACATCGAACGGTCTGTAGGAGAAGAAAATCTGCTGATATCGAATGTCCAGGTTGCGACGTCCGATTTAGCTGAACAATGGATCATCTTTCAAAAAGGGGCTACCAGAAAATCAGCTAATGAATTATTTAAAGACATCAAACGGACGAAGAAGAACATCGCTATCGATGCCACCATCTACCGGATGCAAAATAATAGACGAAACTCCCCCTTGACTGATGAACATAAAAAGCAGCTGGAAGACTTGTATTATCAAATGATAAAAAAATCCTATAATGATAAGGATGTTTAATGTTTAAGAGCTCACTCTCAAGTGGCTCTTTTTATTTTACTCATTTTCATGTATATGAAAACAGATGGAATTAGTGTAGAATTCAATAATTAAGATAAATAAGTCATGTTTGTGACGATTCTATGAGAAATTACTCACGAAATAGAATAATGAAGTGACTTTGCATTTGCAAAAGAAGTATAATTATTTAAACGCTTACATTGGATGCCGAAATAACCTTAACTGTTCTGATATCATGAATAAAAAAGAGGGATGAGAAGGGGTGTTGATTGTTTCAAATTCAGATAAAAATAATAATAAAAAAGTCTACAAAGATATTAGTGATCCAATAACAGATGCATTAGTTTTAAAAATACAATCCGGTGAAACGGATCTTTATCCTCTTTTAATGGACAGGTGTAAAAGTCTTCTCACACGTTCAACTTATCGGTGTTTTATTAAAGGGTATGATCGAGAAGACCTCTATCAAGAAGCGAGTTTAGTATTGATACTGTCAGTTAAACGATTTGTATTAAATAAGGGAATGAGCTTCAATCAATATGTCAGCTTATGTTTAGATAATCACTTCAATCGTTTAATGCGGATGAATAATACGATTAAACGAAAATCAGATAGAGAATCACTCTCACTCGACTCTATAATAGAAGAGACAGGTTACCATTTGATAGGCAAATCAGATAACATAGATCCGTCGTCTGTTCCTATAATGAAAGAAACATTGGAAGAGTTCTTCACAGATCTTTCTCCTTTTGAAAGAAAAGTGTATGAGTACCAATATTTAGGCTATAGTTATGATCAAATTGCTGAAATGATTCCCTGTGACAGAGAGCAGGCGATGAGTGCAAGACACCGGTGCACAGACAAGTTTAAAAGACACTTCTGGTAATCTACATAAGAAAAGAACAATGACTGAATTTATATGTAAGGGCAATCCATGTAAAGTAAAAAAAGCCTTGTTCAAGGCTTTTTTGTTTTTCATTATTCAATTAACTCACACTTTTAAAAGCATTCTTAGTGTGCTTGGTGCTTTTTTTCTCTAAGTCATTACGGAATTTCTGTATGGTTGAGACATGTTCAATTAAAAAGTTAGCGGCAATGCCAATCGCTATTCCACTTAGAATACCCATCGAGGATAACACGGGGAGATATAATAAAACAGTCCATGTCTGGGCTATGGTACTAGCTACAATGAGCTGTCCTAAGTTGTGTAATATGCCTCCAGCTGCACTTATCCCAATAATACTCACTTTCTTCCCGCCTACAAACTTGACTATAAGCATACCAAAGTAACTAAGTAGTGCCCCTGCTGTACTGTACAAGAAGGTGGACAAGGTTCCGCCAAGTAATGTAGTCATTAATAAACGCATCCACACCAATTTAAAACTGTCCTTTAAAGGTAAGGTATAAATGGCTACTATGATTATTAAGTTAGCCACTCCTAATTTTGCTCCCGGCGCAAAAGCAAAGGGGAACGGAATACTGCGTTCAACCAAACCTAATATCACGGCTTGAGCTGATAACAGGGAGATGTATATCATTTTTTGTGTGCGATTCATCTTTCATCATCATTTCTCTTTATAATAGTCATACCTATTATCTCATAAATAGGAAAGTGATACTATTAACAAATTCGTAACATTTATCACTCAACTACTTTGTGAAAACATAGACAGAATAGCACTTTTGCTGTAAGATGTACAGAGAAAATGAATTGGAAGGAAAATGATGTATGAAACATCCACTTAAAAAAGCCCTTGTCTTTTTACTCCCACTAATCGCCCTTACTTTAGTCGCATGTGAAGAAGAAGACCCAAGAGGACTGGCTGAACAGCCTTATGAACGAACAGAGTTTTTATTAGGAACCGTTGCAAATATAAAGGTATATAATGAAGGAAAAGAACCAGCGATGGACAAAGCCTTCGAAAGAGTAGCTGATTTAGATGAGCGTTTTGCTATGCAGAACCCCGATTCAGAAATCTCAGAAGTGAATCGTCAGGCAGGTATTTCTCCAGTCGAAGTAACAGACGAAGTGTTTTATGTCATGGAAAAAGCCCTCGCATACGCCGAAGAATCGAATGGCAGTTTTGACCCGACAATCGGTGTGGTCACTAGTTTATGGAATATCGGTCAAGAGAATGCAGCTGTGCCTGAGCAAGAGGAGTTAGACGCGGCCCTTGAATTAGTTGACTACAATTTAATTGAATTAGATGAAGAAAACCAGACCATCTTTCTACAGGAAGAAGGCATGATTCTGGATTTAGGAGCCATTGCAAAAGGATATATCACGGATGAAGCAGCACGGGTGCTAGTTGAAGAAGGCGTCAACACAGCTATTGTTGACTTAGGTGGAGACATTGTGGTCGTCGGAAACAGTACGCGAGGAGTAGACCAGCCGTGGAACGTCGGTATTCAAAACCCGTACGGTGGAAGAGGAGAGATATTGGGATTAGTTCCTATATCTGATAAAGCCATTGTGACATCGGGTATTTATGAACGCACATTTGAGGAAGACGGCGAGCACTACCATCATTTAATGGATACAGAAACGGGTTTCCCGATTATCAATAACATTTCCGGTCTGAGTATTATAGCAGACAATGCAACCGATGCAGATGCGCTTGCCAATATTGCTTTCTCTTTAGGAGTAGAAGATGGACTGGATTACATTAATAATCTGGATGGAGTAGATGTGATTTATATCACGAATGATTCCAAAGTATATGCTTCAGATAATATTGTAGAGGACGTTAACATCAGTGATGATGACTTTGAAAAAGTAGACTAAATGAGTTTGACACAGAATACCTTAGGTGGTAAAGTTAACAGGATAATAGGCTTATTGTGAGTTAAACGCTAGAAGCGAGGAAAATGAAGTGAAAAAGAAATTAGCACTGGCTTGTACAGAGTGTGGTTCAAGAAACTATTCAAAAGAAGTAGGAACCAAAATTCGTACAGAACGCCTTGAGATAAAGAAATATTGTCGCTATTGTAAAAAACATACCTTACACAGAGAAACGAAATAAACTGAATCAAGCACAGAAAAGGAAGGAGCGATTATCAGGATGAGTAAAGTAAAAACATTTTTTGGAGAAGTCAAACATGAATTAAAAGAAACAACATGGCCAACTAAAAAGGATATGAGAAAGAATACATTGACAGTCTTTGGGGTCATGGCCTTTTTTGGAGCCTTCTTCTGGGCTTCAGACTCATTTATCCAATTTTTATTGAATATAATTTGACAAAGCTAAAATTAAGTAGAAAATATAAAAACAGCATGCTATACTACACACAAGAACCGATGAAAAACCTTCTCTTTTGCACAAGCAAAGAAGGTTTTTTTAGTATGAAAAAGACTATTAAATAAAGGAGTTCATTATGAGCGAAATAGAAAGTTCAAAAGCCTGGTATGTGTTACACACTTATTCTGGTTATGAAAACAAAGTCAAACAGAACTTGGAGTCGCGAGCGGCCAGTATGAAAATGGAAGATAATATTCTTCAGGTCCTGATACCGGAACAAGAAACAGTTGAAGAAAAAGACGGTAAAACGAAAACAGCTATGCAAAAAACGTTCCCTGGTTATGTATTAGTTGAAATGATCATGTCAGATGAAGCGTGGTATATCGTACGTAACACACCTGGGGTAACCGGGTTCGTTGGCTCACACGGTGCAGGAAGTAAACCTTCTCCTTTATTACCAGAAGAAGTTGACCAAATCTTACGTAGCATGGGAATTAACCCTCGTAAAGTGGATATGAATGTAGAAGTAGGCGAAGTCATCAAAATCGTCGGAGGAGCCTTTGCTGGTATGGAAGGTACTGTAACCGAACTGGAAAGAGAAAAAGGCAAAATTAAAGCATCGGTTGAAATGTTCGGAAGAGAAACCAATGCCGAACTTGATTATAATCAAATATCTAAAATAAACGAATAAAACACTTGCGCTTTTAAGTGCATAGGTGTATAATGTGTCAGTGCGTCAATTGGGTCTGTTGATTCGATTGATTAGCAAAGTAAGTGGGAGAGGAAATTTATATCCTCATTTAACCACTCACGGACAAAATCAAGGAGGTATGTCTCGTGGTAAAAAAAGTTGTTAACGTCGTGAAACTGCAAATTCCTGCAGGGAAAGCTAACCCAGCTCCTCCAGTAGGACCTGCGTTAGGACAAGCTCAAGTAAACATTATGGGATTCTGTAAAGAATTCAACGCTCGTACTGCAGATCAAGCAGGGATGATTATTCCTGTTGTTATTTCAGTTTACGAAGATCGTTCATTTACATTCATCACTAAAACTCCACCTGCAGCAGTATTGTTGAAAAAAGCAGCTGGTGTAGATTCAGGTTCTGGTGAGCCAAACACTAAAAAAGTGGCTACTGTAACAAGCGATCAAGTAAGAGAAATTGCTGAAACAAAAATGGAAGACCTAAACGCTGCTAACGTTGAGTCAGCTATGCGTATGGTTGAAGGTACAGCTCGAAGCATGGGATTCACTATCGAAGGATAATGAACCAGATTCCCTATGCTTGCTGCCTCCGCAACCAAGAAAAAGAAAGCCATTCTTTTTCAAGATAACCGAAGGATAGGTATCTTAATGCGGAGATCAAGTGGGAGGTTAAACCGTTAATACCACAATAAGGAGGAAATAATTATGGCGAAAAAAAGCAAAAAATATTTAGCTGCTCTTGAAAAAGTAGACAGACATAAAAATTATGATGCGACTGAAGCTTTAGAATTAGTTAAAGAATTAGATTACGCTAACTTTGACGCTACTATTGAAGTAGCTTACAGATTAAGTGTAGATCCTAAGCAAGCAGACCAACAAATCCGTGGAGCAACTGTTTTACCACATGGTACAGGGAAAACTCAGACGGTTATCGTATTTGCTAAAGGCGATGCGGCTAAAGCTGCTGAAGAAGCCGGAGCAGATTTCGTTGGAGACAGCGAACTTGTAGAAAAAGTACAAGGCGGATGGTTAGAGTTTGACGTAGTTGTAGCTGCACCAGACATGATGGCTGAAGTCGGTAAATTAGGAAGAATCTTAGGACCTAAAGGTCTTATGCCAAATCCTAAAACCGGAACAGTAACTCCTGATGTTGCCAAAGCTGTTAATGATATCAAAGCTGGACAAGTGACTTACCGTGTAGATCGTCAATCAAACGTACACGTTCCAATTGGAAAAGTATCATTTGATCTTGAGAAACTACAAGAAAACTTGGCTGCTATTCACGATATTATTGTGAAAGCTAAACCTGCTAGTGCAAAAGGCACATATATTAAAAATATGGCAGTGGCAAGCACATTCGGACCTGGAGTTAAAATTGACACAGGTACAGTAATTAAATAATTAATTTTTAACTATTTTCTTGACCTGCGTAGGATAGCTTGCTATACTTATGCAGGTTAAGGAAATAACTTAATTGAATATGCATTGATGAATGAAAGTAACAAAGACTGTCAAAAGTATTTGTTACTGGATATACCGAAGACAGTATGTGGCGAAAGCCTTAATATCATACCGAGGATACATGTGAGAGTAATCAAACACAATCCCTCTATGTCTACGGTGACATGGGGTTTTTTTATATTTAAAATCCTCATTTCAATCGATCAGGAGGTGAAACATCAATGAGCAAAGCAAATGTCATTGCAAGAAAAGAAGAAATAGTCAATGATATTACTAAGAAATTTCAAGATGCACAAGCTGTTGTCGTTGTAGACTACCGTGGTTTAACCGTTGAAGAAGTGACAGAATTACGTAAACAATTACGTGATGCTGGAATCGAAATGCGCGTGTTAAAAAACACTATGTTACGTCGTGCGGCAGTTGCTGCTGGACTTGAAGGCATGGATGATGTCTTTAGAGGACCTACAGCTGTAGCTTTCAGTAACGAAGAAGTCGTCGCTCCAGCAAAAATTATTGCTGAATTTGCGAAAGACGCTGAAGCACTTGAAATCAAAGGTGGCGTATTAGAAGGTAAAGTAGCAAGCGTTGAAGATATCAACAAAATTGCTAAACTACCAAGCCGCGAAGGACTACTTTCTATGCTATTATCTGTACTTCAAGCACCCGTTCGAAATACAGCATTGGCAATCAAAGCAGTTGCAGAGAAAAAAGAGGAAGAAGAAGCGGCATAAAGCCTCGTCTTCACTTCACTTATTTAATAACACACGAATCGCTTCTTAAAGAAGCAACTAAAACTTAAATTATATGGAGGAAAACAAAAATGGCATTAGATATTGAAAAAATCATTGCTGATTTAAAAGAGTCTACAATCGTTGAATTAAACGACTTAGTATCAGCTATTGAAGAAGAATTTGGCGTTGAAGCAGCAGCACCAGTTGCAGCAGCAGGTGGAGCAGCAGCAGCTGAAGAAGCACAAACAGAATTCACTGTAGAATTAACTAGCGCAGGATCTGCTAAAATTAAAGTTATCAAAGCAGTTCGTGAAGCAACTGGTCTTGGCTTGAAAGAAGCTAAAGCATTAGTTGACGGTGCACCAGCAGCAGTTAAAGAAAATGTTTCTAAAGAAGAAGCAGACGAATTAGCAGCTAAATTAGAAGAAGCTGGAGCTTCAGTAGAAGTTAAATAAGGTTCATACCTGAATTTAATATACCCTTTGCCGAGAAGTTCGTTCTTTGAAGCAAAGGGTTTTTTCTATACATAAATCCGTTGTTTAAATGGAACATAAACGAATGAAAGACCCTTTTTATAAAGGGGACCCCTATTTAAAAGTTTTGTGTCATTTTCTAGATATTGTATGAAAGAGACAGCAAATCTGATAGAATGTGATGATGAACAGGTATATTTACTTAGATGTAACTGTTTGGAGGAAGTCCCCTATTTGAGAGATGAGAAAGGAAAAACAGAATGAACGAAGAAAAATACCCGCAACGAATTGATTACGGTATTATATTGTCTATCATGCTCCTCGCGATAATCAGTATCGTGGCAATCTATTCTACGACAGTATTAATTCAAGGAGATCCAGTCTCCATGACCATTCGTCAAGTGATGTGGTATGGACTAGGTGCTATGGCTGTCTTTATCATCATGCAGTTTGAATCGGAACAGCTGTGGAAAATGACACCTTATTTATACGTATTAGGCATTATCCTGCTTATCCTGACGCTTTTATTTTATGACAGACCTTTAGCTTTAAGAACTGGAGGCAAAAGCTGGATTAGATTGGGTCCGCTCGGAACTATCCAACCTTCAGAAATCGTTAAAATTCCATTTATTTTAATATTAGCAAAAGTCGTAACGAAACATAACAGTCAATATGAATACAGAGATTATCAAAGTGATTTTATTTTAATTGGAAAGTTAGCTTTCTTTTCACTTATTCCCCTCATTTTGGTCTTAATGCAAAATGATTTGGGAACAGCCCTTGTTTATATTGCTATCGTAGTAGGAGTTGTCTTGCTTTCTGGAATAAAATGGCAAATCCTGCTTCCTATCAGTTTAACTATATTTTTCGTTGGGGCAGGTTTAATCTTATTAGTTGTTTATCGAAGAGATGTGTTGTTACAAACAGGTTTTTTTCAGCCTTATCAGTTTGCCCGTATCGATACCTGGTTAAATCCACATACAGGGTCAAGTGATGCTAGCTATCAAATTACTCAAACCTTTAAAGCTATTGGTACAGGCGGATTATTCGGAAAAGGATTAGGGGTCAGTGAAGTATACGTCCCAGTAAGGGAATCCGACATGATTTTTGCAACCATTGGGGAGAATTTTGGCTTTGCAGGAGGAGCCTTTTTAATATTTGTTTATTTTGTATTGGTTTATCATATGATTAAGGTAGTTTATGACACCAAAAATGAGTTCTATGCTTATATAGCAACAGGAGTCATTATGATGATTGTGTTTCACGTTTTAGAGAATATCGGCATGAATATCGGCTTACTGCCTATAACGGGTATTCCGTTACCCTTTGTATCTCAAGGGGGATCTTCATTATTAGGAAACATGATGGGCATAGGCTTAATCATGTCCATGCGTTTTCATCATAAATCTTACTTTTTCTCTGGTGAAGGAAAAGATTTCTATCCTGGATCGTAACGGCTTAAACCGCTCATCTATTTGAACCCGACTAAGCTAAACCTTAGAGAGGAAGAGTTTATGAACAAAGAGAAATACCCACAAAGAATTGATTATGGCATTATTTTATCTGTAATGCTGCTAGCTATCATAAGTATCGTTTCTTTATATGCTACAACGGTTCTAATTCAAAATGATGGAGTTGGAATCGTCTTGCGTCAAATTGTATGGTACGGGATGGGAGCTATTGCCGTATTCGTTATTATGCAATTTGACTCCGAGCAACTTTGGAAAATGACCACTTATTTGTATATTATAGGAATCTTGATTTTACTTGTGACCTTAATTTTTTATGATAGGAACATGGCTGCACGTACAGGAGGAAGGCGCTGGGTAAGGTTAGGGCCTCTTGGGACCATACAGCCTTCTGAGTTTGTTAAACTACCTTATATTTTGATGCTTTCTAAGGTTGTGACTAGACACAACAGTGCCCATGTTGCTAAAACGTACCAGACTGATTTTCTATTGTTAGCCAAAATATCTATATTAGCTTTGCTACCTATTATATTAGTCTTTATGCAAAATGACCTGGGTACGACGCTAGTTTATGCGGCGATTGCAATGGGTATCATCGTTCTTTCAGGAATAAAATGGCAGATACTTCTCCCTATATTTTTAACTATTGCACTAGTTGGCTTTACCTTACTTTATTTAGTTGTTTACAATAGAGAGATATTATTAAACACTGGTATTCTTAGACCGCACCAAATTTCACGCATTGACACTTGGCTGAACCCTCATAACGTTACCAGTGACGAATCTTACCAAATTGTTCAAACTTTCAAGGCCATTGGCTCAGGTGGATTATTTGGAAAAGGATTGGGAGTCAGTGAAGTGTATGTGCCAGTGAGAGAATCTGATATGATTTTCGCAACCATTGGCGAAAACTTTGGATTTGCTGGGGGAGCCTTTTTAATTTTTATTTATTTTGTATTGGTTTATCACATGATTAAAGTTGTTTATGACACCAGAAATGAATTTTATGCTTATATAGCAACAGGCGTCATTATGATGATTGTGTTTCATGTTTTAGAGAATATCGGTATGACAATCGGATTATTACCGATGACAGGTATTCCCTTGCCTTTTATATCTCAAGGGGGTTCTTCTTTATTGGGAAACATGATGGGGATAGGCTTGATTATGTCCATGCGTTTTAATCATAAATCATACTTCTTTTCAGGAGAAGGAGAAGAATTTCATCCGGGATCTTAATTATAAGAGAGTGTGCAAGAAAGGATTGGCAATATGATACGTGAAAGAATAAAATATATAGATAAATGGATTGTACCTCCTTATCTTGCTTTAACACTTTTTAGCATCATAATGGTGTACAGCGCGAGTAGCTACAGTGCCTTACATGACTATGGTAACCCCCACTACTACTTGCCCAGACAAGCGGTATTTGTAGGGCTGGGTTACATTAGCTTTATTATTGGCTGGTTTTTTCCATTTCAGATTTTAAGGAAAAAGGGGGTAGTCATGGCAGGGATTGCGATTACGACCTTTTCCTTGTTACTCCTTCTTATTTACGGTCGTGAAATATACGGAGCGAGGAGGTGGATTGAGACCCCATTCTTTAATATTCAGCCAGCTGAGATAGCTAAAGTCATGATTATTTGGTACTTAGCTTATATTTTGTCCAGAAGACAAAAGAAAATTAATGAAGATTTCTTTAAAGCTATCGTTGCTCCTATTATACTTGTAGCTTTTATCGTTTTCTTTATCTATATTCAGCCAGATACGGGCTCGTCTTTTATTATTGTCATTGTAGGAACGCTTATGATTTTTGCTAGTGGTATATCTCCAAAGTTGGCAGTTATATCAGGGATATCTGGTATCTCTCTTTTACTAGCCGTTTCTCAACTCATTAGACACTACGGTACACGGTTGTTCTTCTTAAATGAATACCGATATAATCGGTTTTTAGGATTTTGGGATCCCTTCACTTTAGCTGAAGGTTCCGGACTTCAACTTGTTAACTCCTATTATGCCCTGGGACGAGGTGGCTTGTTCGGCGTAGGTTTTGGAAACAGTGTTCAAAAGACTGGGTACCTTCCTTTTCCCTACACGGACTTTATTGTTTCGATAATAGGAGAAGAATTCGGTTTAATTGGTATCATGCTATTGCTTATTATGGCCACCTTGCTTATTTCACGTATGTTTTTAACAGCTGTTCGCTCGAATCGCCCATTTGACTCTTTACTTTGTATTGGTATTGCCTCGTTATTTCTGATACAGTCCCTCATCAATCTAGGAGGGGTGGTGGGCCTTATGCCTATTACCGGTGTTACTTTCCCTTTTATCAGTTATGGTGGTACAAGTTTAATTGTTTTATCCGGGACTCTTGGTTTAATAGCCAATGTGTCTGCCCGAGTCAATTATAATAAAGCTCTAAAACAAACGTAAGAAAGGAAAGATAGGATGAAACGACTATTTATCAAACAGCAAGTCTTTTCTTTTCGTGATCGTTTCTTTGTTAAAGATGAAACAGAAGCGGATGTCTATTATGTTGAAGGGGAAGTGCTGACACTCGGCAAAAAATTACGAGTCTATGATAAGGCCGATCAGGAAGTACTTTATATCGAACAGAAGTTATGGCGATTTCTTCCTGAATTTGATTTATATGCTAAAGATAATCATGTTGCGACAGTCAAAAAAGAATTTACTTTTTTGAAAAATAACTACCAGATTCTAGGGAAGAATTGGTTTATTGACGGTTCGGTGACAGCTCATGAGTATGTGATACGAGACAATGAAAGTAAAGTCATTGCAGATATTAGCAAAAAGTGGTTTTCCTGGGGAGACTCCTATGAAATCATTATTTATAATGATGAACAAGTCGATGTATTGCTTGGAATAGTGATTGCTATTGACTGTGTCATTTCTCAAGCAAGAGCGGGTAACAGTTCATCGTAATCAAAGAAGAGAAGTTCTTATTATTAAATCAGTTGTTAAGAGATTTTTTGTAAGAAATATATTATTTTAATTTACCTTTATTATTCAACTAAAAGCAGCAAGATCAGTGGGCTAGTGATCTTGCTGCTTTATGGATATTTTTTAATTAGTGTTAATAATAGTTTTATTTAGTTCCAAAAAGTCTGTCTCCAGCGTCACCAAAGCCTGGAGTGATGTAGCTCTTATCATTTAAACCAGGATCTACAGCAGCTGTGTAAATGGGAACATCAGAATGTTTTTCATGAAGATTTGTAAGCCCTTCTGGAGAAGCTATCAGACAAATAAAACTTATTTTTTTAGCATTATTTTTTTTTAGCATATCAATAGCTGCTATTGAAGTGCCCCCTGTTGCTAACATGGGGTCGACAATGTATACTTCTCGATTTTCTATTTCATCCGGCAACTTAGAATAATATTCTACTGCTTCCAGTGTTAAAGGGTCTCTATAAAGCCCCACATGTCCAACTTTCGCAGTTGGTACCATTTTTAAAATTCCATTAACCATACCTAAACCGGCACGCATTAATGGAACTATAACAATATCTTTACCACTTAAGATAAATGATTTGCTCATAGTGATAGGCGTTTCAATTTTAACTTCTTTTAATGGTAGCGATTTGGTTATTTCGTAGGCCATTAAAGATGAAACTTCTTCGACAAGTTCTCTGAAATCTTTTGATCCGGTCTCTTTTTTGCGTAGATGTGTAACTTTATGTTGTAGTAAAGGATGGCTAAGTATAAACAAATTTTCAGTCAATATAATCTTCCTTTCTTTTCACTAATTATTTATGCTACAGTAAAATGAACAAATGCTCAAGTGAAATTTTAATAAATGAGGTTATAATATGAAAGTCAAATTGAGTGAAATATTGAAATTAGATTCTTTCCATGATGTAAAAGTAGTAGCCGGAAGGGAAGGGCTATTCAATGCAGTTGAAAATGTTTATGTTATGGAAGTCCCTGATATTGTATCTTATATAGATAAAGAAGGATTATTATTTACTACTCTTTTCCCAATCGCAGACGACCAATATGCTATGGAAAATTTCATTCCAAATTTAAGTAATAATAAACTATCAGGGGTAGCTATTAAATTAGGAAGATATGTTGAGAAAATACCGGAATTTATGATTGAACAGGCAGACCGACTTTCTTTTCCTATATTAACTTTGCCTTCTTCCGCTAATTTCTCTCTTCTATCAAATGATATATTAACGAGATTAATAGGAAGTAAAACGAAAGAGTTAGAATTTAGAGAGAGCATATCAAATAAATTACATAACCTTCTACTAAGCGGAGCTGATATAAAAGATCTAGTATCTTATGTAGCTTTAATAACTAACATTGATATAATAGTTATTAGTGATCAATTGAAGGTTATTGAAACTACTCTGGAGAAAGATTCAGAATTATTTGAAATTTCTGAAAAGCAAATCATTGATTTTGATATTAAGAATATAATTAATATTGATAATAAAGAACCGATAATAATAAATGATAAAATAAATTCAAAAAAAGATTTAAATATTCAAACAATTATAGCTGGAAATAAAGTTATGGGTTATTTAATACTCATAAAAAATGATGCTAAAAGAATCCCTTTTTTAAATGTAGTAATAGAGCAAGCAAGTATTTTATTAGCTTTTTTATTGCGAAATCGCGAATCATTAATACAGAAAGAAAGAAATTATTTAGACAATTTTATTCGTTCTATCCTTTATACTCAGTATTCATCTCAGACAGAGCTTATTCAAAAAGCAAAAGTATTTAAATGGGATATACACTTTCCGAATATAATTCTTTTAATTGATGTAAACCATGAAGATCAAAATACAAAGTTAAATAATTATTATAAAATTTTAGACTCAGAAATTATTACAGAAACTATCTCAAGTATTTGTGAAATACCGATTGAAAATTGTAAGACTGCAGTTTACAATAATAAGATTATCTGTTTTGTAAGTATTGCATTGATAAATGATATTACAGAGAAATTAAATAAGGCAAGTAATTTAATTATGAAGCACTTAAAAAGATTTGGTAATACGAGTATAGGTGTTTCCGGCAGAATTTATAGTATGTTAGAGATTCCCAAAGCATATGAGGAGTCAATATTAGTTCACGATATTTATAAGAAGGTATATAAAGGAATCGGATTTGTTGAATTTTATGATAGTTTAGGGATATTCAAATTATTTCATTTAATTAATAACAGAGAAGAGTTAGAATCGTACGTAGAGGAAAAACTTGGTGTTGTAATACAAAGCGATCGAACTAGTGGTATGGAATTAATAAAAACACTTCAGTGCTTAATTGAAAATAATATGAATATGAAAAAGAGTGCAGATGAATTATTTATTCATTATAATTCTCTAAGATATCGTGTAAATAAACTGAAAGAACTAGGTATTGAAATTAATGATGGAAATGAGTTGACCGAGGTTGCTATAGCATTACGGCTAATAAGTTATTTAAATTACCCGTTATAACAAATATATATGTCCTTTAAGAAATTTATATCAGGAAAAAAGCAATGAAATCTCTCGCGGAGATTTCATTGCTTTTTATTTATGGCAAAAACATACAAAATGAAAACGTTTTTTATGCAAATGATTGACAATGATTAAATGTATATTTGGTGATATTATTTAGTTAATCGCGATGAGGTCTTAAATCTGTTATATGAGAAGAGGAGAAGAATGTAGTGACTGCAAATAATAGATTTGTAAAAATTTGGCAACGGTCTGATATTGATGGTTTTTTTGGATTATTTACAAATAATTTAACTAACTTACTTGTGATGGCAGGGTTGTTGCTGACTGTTGGAATACCTGCCGAAATAGCGCTAGGAACAATTCTTCCTGCTGTAGGCTTGTCAATATTTGCTAGTAGTGTTATCTATTCAGTGATGGCTTACAGACTGGCATCCAAGGAAAGGAGGAACGATGTAACAGCACTTCCTTCAGGGACGAGCGTAACTCATATGTTCCTTATTGTCTACTTGATTATGGGTCCAGTATACCAGTCAACAGGAGATCCATACGCAGCTTGGTATGCCAGTTTAGCTTGGGGATTCATTGAAGGAATTATAGAGCTATTAGGAGCCTTTTTTGGCGGAGCATTAAGAAAAGTAATACCCCGAGCTGCAATGTTAGGTTCTTTAGCAGGAGCATCAATAACATTTATTGCAATGACACCTGCAATGCAAACTTTTGACATTCCTTACGTTGGGATTATATCACTTATTATTATTCTAATGGGTTGGTTTGGAAAAGTTAAGTTCCCACTTAATATACCTGTGGGGCTGGTAGCCATTCTCGTAGGGACGGCAATCGGATGGACAACTGGAATGATGAACTTTAGCTTGTTAATCTCATCTTTTAATTCAATTGAGTTATCTTTACCTAGTTTTTCAGTAAGTAGGATTATATCTGGTTTTTCTGAAGCCACTCCATTTTTAGCTTCCGCAATACCTCTAGGTATCTACAATGCTTTTGAAACAATTGACAATATTGAAAGTGCTGAAGCAGCAGGAGATCTCTATAGTACATTCTGGACAATGATTGCTGATGGAGCAACCAGTATACTGGCTAGTCTTTTTGGTAGTCCATTCCCTACTGCTGTATTTATTGGGCATCCTGGGTGGAAAGAAGCAGGTGCTCGTATTGGTTACACCTTGGCTACAGGAGCTGGACTATTAGCTATAACGTGGCTTGGTCTTATTTCTTTACTGCTCAACATCATTCCAATTCAAGCTATATTGCCGATCTTAGTTTATATTGGTCTAGTTATTGGGGCACAAGCTTTTCAAGAAACTAAAAGCAAATATGCACCTGCTGTTATTTTAGCTATTATTCCATGGTTAGCTGATTGGGGAAGAAATCTTATCGAAAACGCGCTTACAGCTGCAGGAACTGATTCTACTTCACTAGGATATGAGACCTTAAGAATCGCAGGAATTGAATTTAGCGGGATGGTAGTTATTGGATCTGGAGCCATTATTGTAGGCATGTTATGGTCTAGTTTATTGTGCTTCTTAATTGATAGAGAGTATGATAAAGCAGCATTTACATCTGTTCTTGGAGCGATATTTTCATTTTTTGGTCTGATACATGCTCCATTAGTTGGAATAAACGTGTCAGCCGAATTGACAATAAGTTACTTGGCAATAGTTATAATAATTTTGGTAATAAAATATTTAAATAAAAAACAAATTGGAGGAACAAATAATGACATCATATAAAGTAAACGCAAAACCATACGAATTTGAATTTAATAACGATTCAACAGCATTAATGATTATTGATATGCAGAGAGACTTTTTATATCCAGGGGGATTTGGGGAAAAACTAGGTAATGATGTTTCGGCCACTAACAAAATCATTCCTAATGTTCAACGTGTACTGGAAGAAGCAAGAGAAAAAGGTTTGTTAGTTATCCATACTAGAGAAGGGCATAGACCAGATCTTACTGACGTTCCAGTAAGCAAAGCTAAACGTGGTGGAGGTATTGGCGAAGTAGGACCCATGGGTAGAATCTTGGTAAGAGGTGAGTATGGTCATGATATTGTAGATGAATTGCAACCTAAAGAAAATGAAGTTGTTTTAGATAAGCCTGGAAAAGGAGCATTTTATCAAACTGATTTAGAATCTATTTTAAGAAATAGAAATATTAAAAATTTAATTGTAACAGGTGTAACGACTCATGTATGTGTTCAAACTACAATCAGAGAAGCAAATGACCGCGGATACGAATGTTTAATGCTTGAAGACTGCTGTGCTGCCTTTGATCCGAAAGATCACGAAGATTCTATTCGCATGATAAATCAGCAGGGTGGAATATTCGGGTGGACTGCACCGTCAGAAAACTTGTTAAGTGCTTGGTCTAAATAATAAATTATCAGCATAGGAGAGAACAAAATGGAAAAGAATCATCAAGGAACTCCTTGGTTTGTTAAAGGAGATATAAATGGTTTCTTCGGATTATTCAGTAACGTTTTAACTAACTTTTTAGCTGCGATTGGTTTACTTGCAGCTATTAATATGCCGGGAGATATCATTTACGGAAATATTGTACCGGGTGCTGCAGTATCTATTGGACTAGGTGGTATAATCTTTGCTATCCAGGCAAGAAAAGCATCATTAAAAAATGGAAATTCTAATGTCACTGCAATGCCGTATGGTCTGAGTGTTCCTCATTATTTTATCGTTACTTTTGGTGTAATGTTACCTGTTTACGCACAGACCCAAGACTGGTTGTTGGCATGGTCTACAGGGGTTGCTTGGAACTTAGTTCAAGGAATTATTATGACTCTTGGAGCAGTTGTTGGACCATTCATTCAGAAATATATACCAAGAAGTGCTTTGTTAGGTTCTTTGGCTGGTCTAGCACTGACTTATATCGCTATGAATCCAATGGGAGAAATATACAGTGCACCTTATATTGGGCTTTTGACTCTAGTAATAGTGTTAGGTGGTTGGATTGCCCACAAAAAATTACCTGGTAATATTCCAGCTGGTCTTCTAGCTATTATCATTGGGATGCTTTTAGCGTGGGGCACAGGATATATGGATGTAGAAGCGGTTCAGCAAGCAGCTAGTGGATTTTCAATTTCACTTCCATCATTTGCTTTTTCACAATTATTTCAAGGATTTGCTTATTTGTCACCATTCCTTGCAGCAGCTATTCCTTTGGCAATCTATGACTTCTTAGAAAGTCTAGACAATATTGAAAGTGCTGAAGTAGCTGGAGATAAATTCCCAACAGCATTATCTTTACTAGTTCCTGGTTTACTCACTATTTTCGGTTCTTTTTTAGGAAGTGTTTACCCAACTATTATTTATATTGGTCACCCTGGATGGAAAGCAACAGGAGCAAGAGTTGGCTATTCTTTAGCTACTGGAGTAGGAGTTCTGTTACTGGCTTTCATCGGCTTAATGCCCCTTGTAATGGCAATTATTCCTCTAGTCGCTTTGTTACCAATTTTAGTTTATATTTCAATGTCAATTGGGACACAAGCATTCTCTACTGCTAAGACTAAACATATACCTGCAATGATCTTGGGATTAATGCCATTTATAGCGAGTTTTGTTATATTACAGGTTGATAACGCTTTGACTGCAGCCGGAACAAGTGCTTCAGAAGTGGGATTAAATATTTTACAAGATAACGGTGTGTATTATGGCGGGTGGAGCACATTGGGAGCTTCAGATATCTTAGTATCAATGATGTTAATTACAATTATAATTTACCTGATTGATCGAAAATTTAAACTTGCAGCAATTTATGCTTTGATTACAGCTGCTCTTTCATACTTTGGATTTATTCACGCAGGAGAAATAGGTTTAGGAACAGGATTAAGTGCCGCGCTTGGTTATTTAACAATGGCTGTAGGTCTGCTTGCTTTCCATTTTTACCGACATCCTGACGAAAAAGAAGAACTGGAAGATACTCAATAGGTAGGTGGAACAATGAGGATAGCAATTAATCATATGGATAAAAGATTGAAAAAAACTCTAGCAGAGTCTACAACTGTGAATCTAACAGGGGAAATTATTAGTATATTCGATAAAGTTATCAATATTGAGTTGGTTTATCCGTCGTGTTTAGTTGCTATTGCTATTGATAGTGTCATCTCCTCACCTTATATGATGAAAACAAAAGAACATAAAGGCTTTAGTGATTTGAATAAAAAAATAAATATCGGGGATTCGGTTTGTTTTAATGAAAATAACTCAGCAACCATTGATATATTCACTCTTGATTATTCTTATGCCGATACTTGGGATAGTTCAATTAATATAACTCCATCAGACAAAAATATGATCAGAAACAAGTATAATCATTTAAAAAATTATTTGTCTGATTTCGGTAAAACGGGTGGGATACTTACTGCCTTCTTGATGATTGAAGAAGATAACTACCAGATTACTCCAAGAATATACGACAGTTATTTCAAGCTATTGTTGGATCAACTTGAACAAAAAATGACTTTTGATAACTTACAACAGTTTATAGGGCTGGGAGTAGGCTTAACGCCTTCTGGTGACGATTTTATCACAGGCCTCCTTTCAGTTTTATATTGTTATGCAAAAAATCAATCAAAGGTTGGCGAATTATTCCACTCATTAAAGAAATTCAACTTCCGAAATAAGACAACACACGTCGGTTACTATATGATTTCAAATGTTTTAACTGGCGAAATCAACACAGTTTTAAGAGATTATATAATATTGGAAATAGATAATAAAAGAAGGAATGAGAAACTTATTGATTCAATACTAAATATTGGGTCAACTTCTGGCACAGATATGTTAGTTGGAGTTTGTTTTGGATTGAAGTATTTAATTAAAGAAAAGAAGGGGAGAACGTAGTGGAAACAAAAGTATTAATAGAAAAGAATGCTTATCATGATTCAGTAACTTTAATGTCCCTCTCAGGTAAAGTCCTACAACAAGAGGGAGTCATTGATGCAGTTGTATCAATGGCTACTCAAATGAATAAAGAACTATTAGCAAATATTGGAATGATGACAGATGAAGCTCAATCCGCCTCAGAGAATGATCTAATTATAGCCATAAAAACAAAGAATGAAGACACACTTAACTCTATTATTGATTACGTTGATGGGGAATTAAATTCTAAAAAGTCATCATCTAATAAAAAAGGTAATGAATCAGTAAAAACACTAGCAGGGGCATTAAATACTTTGCCGGATGCAAATCTAGCAGTTATATCAGTTCCTGGAGAATTTGCAGCCCGAGAAGCAAGACAAGCACTCAACAGAGATTTAAATGTGATGTTGTTTAGTGACAACGTTTCGATTGAAGATGAAAGAGAACTAAAAGAGTTAGGCGCTAAAAAGAATCTTCTTGTCATGGGTCCAGATTGTGGTACAGCGATGATTAACCAAATAGGATTATGTTTCTCAAATGAAGTCGAGCAAGGCGGTATCGGTTTAGTTGCTGCTTCTGGTACAGGTTTACAGGAAGTTGCTGTTCAAATCGATCGAATGGGCTACGGAATTACTCAGGCAATTGGTACAGGCGGAAGAGACTTACATGAGAAAATCGGTGGTATTATGATGTTAGAAGGACTAAAACTACTTGATAGAGATGATAATACTAAGGTTATTACATTAATATCAAAGCCACCTGCAAAGATTGTTCAAGATAAGATTTTAGAAAAGGTTAAAGAAATATCAAAGCCAGTAGTTATATGCTTCCTGGATGGAGATAAAGAAACTGTTGAACAATCTGGAGCCTCATTTGCATCTACTCTAATAGAAGGGGCACGTCAGTCTATACTAGCTTTTGATAAGAATGCAACATTTAATACTAAATTGAGCGAAGATAATAAAGAATGGATCAAACAGGAAAATAACAAGTTAGTTGAATCTCAAAAATTTGTTAAGGGATTATTCTGTGGAGGAACGTTGACTGCAGAAGCTTTATCAATTTTACGTGAAGACTTGAATGATGTTAAAAGTAATGTCGCTAAACGTCAAGAAGAGAAATTAAGTGACAGTTCTCTAAGTGAGAGTCACATTTTATTGGATATGGGTGATGACGAATTTACAAAAGGAAAACCGCATCCGATGATTGAACCGAATTTAAGAAATGAACGTATCTTAATAGAAGCTGAAAATCCAAATACCGCTGTATTATTATTAGATTTCGAAATTGGATACGGTGCTCACGAAAATCCCGTTGGCGAATCACTAGATACTTTGATTAAGGCTAAAAGCATTGCAGAAAATAACGATCGTTATCTTCCGATTGTAGCTTATGTATGCGGCACCTCTAAAGACAAGCAAGGACTAAAAGAACAAGAAGACAAGTTGAGAGATATTGGGGTGTTTATAGCAGATAGTAACGAAATGGCTAGTAAAGTAGCAGGTTTAATTGTGAAAAAGGAGGTCAATTAAGTGAGTGAAAATAGAGGACTAATAGGCTCAGAGTTACGAGTTATCAATATCGGAACCCCTAAGTTTAAAGAAGATTTGGACTTGCAAAATGTTGAGTCAGTACAGTTTGATTGGAGACCTCCAGCTGGAGGAAATGTAAAGCTTCTTGAGGCACTTGACTATTTGCAGGAGAGAGAAAAAATTGATGAAGCAAACCAAAACGTAATTAAAATTATTAAAGATGCTCATCCATTCTTAGTTGATATAGAACCAGCCATTAATGCAATTCCTGGCATGCATAAAAAATTAATTTTACATTCAGGACCACCTGTTAAATGGGAAAAAATGGCAGGACCAGTAAAAGGGGCTATAATAGGGGCTTTAATATACGAAGGTTTAGCTACTGATCAGAAAGAAGCTGAAAAATTAGCTGAATCTGGAGAAATTGAATTTTCTCCTACGCACCATTACGATGCAGTAGGACCTATGGCTGGTGTCATATCTCCTTCAATGCCAGTACATGTTGTAGAAAACAGAACACACGGAAACAAAGCATTTTGTACTGTAAATGAAGGGTTAGGAAAAGTGTTGCGATTTGGAGCTAACTCTGAAGAAGTCATCAACAGACTAAAATGGATTGAGGAGACATATGCTCCTGCGCTTAAAAATGCTTTAGCATTAACAGATGGAATTGATTTAAAATCTATTACATCGCAGGCTCTTCATATGGGCGATGAATGTCATAATAGAAATAAAGCATCTACTAGTTTATTCTATCGTGAAATTATAGATTACTTCCTTCAAACTGATTTAAGCAAAGAAAATTTAAGAGATGTGACTGGATTTATTAGAGATAATGAACACTATTTCTTGAATCTTTCGATGCCTGCTAGTAAATCATCTTTAGATGCTGCTCATGGCGTAAAGTATTCTACAGTTGTGACAGTAATGGCAAGGAATGGTTTTGAATTTGGTATTCAAGTGAGTGGTTTAGAAAAAAATAAATGGTTTACTGCACCAGCTAATCTTGTGAAAGGCATGTTTTTCCCAGGCTATAACGAAGAAGACGCTGCACTAGATCTTGGGGATAGTACCATAACAGAAACAATGGGAATTGGTGGTTTTGCAATGGGAGCTTCACCAGCTATAGTACAATTCGTGGGTGGAGAAGTACAAGATGCCATTGAATACAGTGAGCAAATGTATGAAATAACAGTTGGAGAAAATAGTAATTACTCTATACCAACGTTAAACTTCCGAGGAGGAGCATATGGTATAGATATTAGAAAAGTAATTGAGACAAATATACTTCCGGTAATTAATACTGGAATGGCTCATAAGAAAGCTGGTATTGGCCAAATCGGAGCAGGTATTGTGCATCCGCCAGTTGAGTGTTTTGAAAAAGCAATAACTACATTTGTTGATATTTACAAGGAGGAAGCAGATGAGTAAAATTCTTATTGCTCTAGGCGGTAACGCACTAGGAAATGATGCAGAAGAACAAAAAGATTTAGCGAAAAATGCTGCTGCTGCTATTGCGGACATGATCGAGCAAGGCCATGAAGTCACAATATCTCACGGGAATGGTCCTCAGGTAGGAGCTATCAATTTAGCTTTTAAAGAATATGCGAAATCTAAAGGTGAAGAAATATACAGCATGCCATTTCCTGAAAGTGGAGCGATGAGCCAAGGGTATATTGGGTATCATTTGCAAAATGCAATAAAAACTGAACTCTTAGATAGAGGAATTAATAAGTCTGTTGTTTCATTGATAACACAGGTTGTTGTTGATAAAAATGATAATGCATTCAAAAATCCGACAAAACCAATTGGGCCATTTTATTCAAAAGAAGATGCAAAAAAGCTATCAAAAGCATCTGGGGATCATTATATTGAAGATTCCGGCAGAGGGTATAGAAAAGTTATTCCTTCACCAGAACCTCTTCAAGTAGTGGAATCCAGTATAATGAGAGAACTAATAGAGAAAGAACATGTTATCATTGGTGCAGGAGGAGGAGGCATTCCTGTTATTCAAGAAGGAAATAAATTAATCGGTGTTGAAGCGGTAATAGATAAGGACAAAGCGAGTGAGAAACTAGCTGAAGAACTTGACGTGGACTTTTTCTTTATTCTCACAGCTGTAGAAAGAGTTGCAATAAACTTTGGCAAACCTAACCAAAAGGAATTAAAAAACTTGAGTGTAGAAGAGGCATTAAACTACATTGAAGAAGGTCACTTTCCTGAAGGAAGTATGCTGCCTAAAGTCGAAGCTGCTACAAAATTTGTTGAGTCTAAACCTGGAAGAAAAGCAATAATCTCTTCTCTTGAAAAAGCAAAAGAAGCAGTCTTAGGAAAAACAGGTACAGTAATATATAGTTAATACCTGTTTTATAATTTCAAGCTTTTTAGGCATTAGAAATTATTTAAAAACATTAGACGTACCTGAATAATTCATACTTTTAATTAAAACCATGTGAAACTGCCTCACGGCAGCTTACAATTACTTTTTCATCTTCACCCGTTAAGTGATGAAAAAAGAACCCCTTTCTGCTATGGTTAAAGTGACTAAACCAACCAAAAGAAAGGAGTTCTTCTAATGACTAGCTTACACAAAAACCAAGTAAAATTCAATTCAAATATCACTATTTCTCATACAGGTGGTCAATTATCGAGTGATTCGGGTCTCGTCCTAGTGAAAGAGCTGATGAACACCTTCGGTTTTTCTGAACTGGCTAAGCAACACATTCAAATTGAAGACGAACGAGCGTATTTTACTCATGACAACTTATCCATACTTGAGCAGTTCATTATGCAATTAATTGCTGGTTACCCAGCTGATTCTGCAGCTAATCTCCTGAGACAAGATCCCGTCTTTAAAGCTGTTTTAGATAGGAAAGAACTCGCTTCTCAATCTTCTCTTTCTCGATTTTTAGATCGACTATCTGAGGGGAATATCCATGAACTTCAAGCTTTTAACCAAGAACTTATTGATAAAGCACGCCTCATCCGTAATGATACGGAATTAATCATTGATTTAGATTCGACCCATTCAGATACATTTGGTCACCAAGAACAAACGGATTATAATACCCACTACCAAACCTATGGTTACCATCCATTGGTAGCTTTTGACGGATTGACTGGTGACTTCTTAAAAGCTGAACTACGTTCAGGGAATCAATATACGTCTAAAGGTGTAAAGGAGTTTCTCACACCTTTATTAGAGCACTATAATCACTCTCTACCAAACACTGAGATCTTGGTTCGTGGAGACAGCGGGTTCGCTACACCTGGTGTGTATGATTCGTGTGAATTAAAAAAGAGTCATTATGTTATTCGACTGAAGAATAATCGTAGACTAGGACAAATAGCTGAAAAATCAGTGCTTTATGGCGATGATCAAAAATGGGAAGAACGAGAAATTCAGTACTTTTCAACGACTTATCAAGCACAATCCTGGTCACAAAGTCGTCGTGTGTGTATACGCTCAACACGTGAAGCGGGTGAACTACTCTTTCGACATGAGTTTATCGTGACGAATCTATCAGAAAATATTTCTCCTGATACCATCTTTTCTCTCTATGCCAAACGTGGCACAATGGAGAACTTCATTAAAGAAGCGAAAGCTGGCTTTTACTTTGACAAGACAGACAGTCCTCGCTTTTTGGAGAATCATGTCTGAATGATGCTCAGCTTGATAGCTTACAAATTAGTCAACTTCTTAAGAACTATTGGCTTTGAAGAAGCCCAAAAGGGAATGACCATTCATTCTATTCGATTGAAGTTTCTGAAAGTTGCTGGGAAATTAGTCCAAACGGGTAGACGAGTCTATCTCAAATTATCTAGTTATCATATTTATCAGAATGAATTCTACAGGGTCTTTGCTCGCCTGAGGCGAGCCAGTCAATGGATCTGATCCAACAATCCAACTAATTTTTTTACTGGGAAGTTATCCAGGGAGAAGTATGCTCAAAATGCCTTACTTCCAAAATTTATTCCGCAATATTTTTGAATAGTGAATGTCTGGAGTAACTTTTTAGTCAAAATCAGGCGAAAGGGATATTAGTGATTCATATTTCAATAAATGTACCAAAAAATTAGAGCTATGAATTATTCAGGGACGTATTATCGATTTAAAATTAAATATTAGAGAGAAATACTGAGAATTTAATAGGGTACTTCCAAGTAGTTGAAATGGAGAGGTAGACATATATTTGTCTGTCTCTCTTTTTATATGTGCATTTTAAATTATGAGAGCTTAATTCCTAATACTAATTATAATTAGTTAATTAAGAAAAATACATAATCAAGAGGCTATGAGATATAAAATTAATTTACTTTAGTTGTAAAAATTATTGAGAAAGAAAGCTTGATATATTTCTAAACAACTGGTACACTGTTTTCAGCAAAGCTCCTTTAATTCTATCCAGAGAGGTAGAAAAGGATGGGAAAATTTTATATAGTTAATAGTCTGTCTTGCAGTCTGCCTTCATATTCTGATGGGAAAAGAAAGCAGGATAGATCAGTCTGTTAACGTCCATCTTATCTAAAGGTCCTTATGCTAAACGTATAATGGGCATTTTTTTATGCCAAAAATTAGAAAAGAGAGGACGATAGTTATGGCAGTACAACAACGACCGTTAATTTTAGATGTAGAGGATAGACCAGCCCCGATAAAAGGCTTGTTTCTCAGTCTACAGCATGTCTTCGCCATGTTTGGAGCAACCATACTTGTACCCATATTGCTGGGTCTACCGGTATCAGTCGCATTACTTGCAAGTGGGATTGGGACGCTTATCTATCAAGTGGCAACGAAAGCGAAAGTACCTGTTTATCTAGGCTCTTCCTTTGCCTATATTGCAGGAATGCAAATTGCGATAGAACAGATGGGCGGAGACATCAGTGCAGCCCAGACAGGTGTGATTTTAGTAGGGTTAACCTATGTCATAATAGCTGGAGTTGTTCGAATGATAGGAACAGCATGGATTGATAAAATCTTACCACCTATTGTCATTGGTCCCATGATTATGGTTATCGGTTTAGGATTAGCAGCGAACGCGGTTCAAAACGCCGGATTCGTTATGGATTCGGACTGGAGAATCATTGTCGTAGCCATTGCTACATTCCTGATTACAGCTTTTGTCAATACACAAGCAAAAGGTTTTTTTAAAATCATTCCATTCCTAACCGGAATTGTTGGAGGATATCTCTTAGCCCTCATACTAGGAATCGTTGACTTTACGCCAGTTCTGGAAGCGAATTGGTTCGCTCTACCAGAATTGTACTTGCCATTTGAAACGAATACGTTCGAATCATATTCGCTCTACTTTGGACCAGAGACATGGGCTCTGTTGCCTATCGTGTTAGTAACAGTCGCTGAACACATCGGAGACCACTCTGTCTTAGGAAAAATTGTAGATAGAGAATTCTTGAAAGAACCTGGTTTAAAACGCACGTTAGTCGGAGACGGTTTAGCCACAGCTGTATCAGCCTTTATTGGGGGACCGGCCAACACCACTTATGGAGAGAATACGGGAGTTATCGGAATGACTCGTATCGCATCCGTATCCGTTATTCGTAACGCAGCTCTTATCGCTATCGGATTGAGTTTTATGGGTAAATTCACCGCCTTAATTTCAACCATACCAAATGCTGTCCTTGGTGGCATGTCTATCTTGCTGTATGGGGTGATTGCAAGCAACGGATTGAAAGTGATGATTGAAGACAAAGTGGATTTCAATCAGTCAAGAAACTTAATTATTGCCAGTTCCATGCTCGTCATCGGCTTAGGTGGAGCAGTCATCGACCTTGTTGGTATCGTCACTTTATCTGGAACAGCCTTAAGTGCCATCACAGGTATTCTACTGCACCAGTTATTGCCTAAAGAAGAAGCAGAGTATGATGCAGTATACGAAAGTGAAAAATCAGAAACTAAAAAGAAATTAAAAAAGCCAGCAACTGAAAGCTAAAATACACTACAAACTAATCCCTTCTATCTGACAAAATGATAGAAGGGATTTTTTATGGTCTTTGAAAACCCTCGGCTATGCCGGGGGTTCCGGAAAGCTTCCAGCGTGGGGTCAAAAAAAGCCTCACTTCATGATAAGATAAAGTTGGTTTCCCGACCACTTATTCTCATCAAGAAGGAGGCATGTCCCATGAAGGACAAGAATAGTTTAGCACATACACAGTGGAGATGTAAGTATCATATTGTCTTTGCCCCAAAGTACAGAAGACAAATTATATACGGTAAATACAAACAAAGTATTGGAAAAATTATCCGAGAGCTTTGTGAGAGAAAAGGAGTGGAGATACATGAAGCTAACGCATGTAAAAATCATATTCATATGTTAGTCAGTATCCCACCCAAATTAAGTGTCTCTCAATTTATGGGGTACTTAAAAGGAAAAAGTAGATTAATGATTTTCGATCGTCATGCGAATCTAAAGTATCGATATGGTAATCGAAAATTCTGGTGTCGTGGCTTTTTCGTGGACACTGTCGGTCGAAATAAAAAGCAAATACAAGAATACATTC
>NZ_BAAACW010000068.1:0-60047 GCF_039521845.1 Alkalibacterium iburiense | reverse complement strand
AATCAGTGAGTAAATGTGGTGCAAAAGGGAAACCCATTCAGTGGGCCTTTCAGGCCGAGGCCGGTAAGAGAGGCTTACAGCCGCAGAGCAAACCACCAGTTCACACTGGTGGTTTTGATTTGTAGGTCAAAATATGAACTGAAACAGTCTATCATTATGCCCTTGAATGCGCTATTAAGGAATAGTAATCTTAGGATGAATAAAAAAATATTAAAGAGGTGGAAAGTATGTGGGATAGATTTAAAGATCAAATACAAGTATTTGGTCGATCTTTATTGCTGCCTATTGGGATTATGGCACCCGTAGGTATGCTGGTTGGGTTAATGGGCGCATTCACTCAAGGGTATATGATTGAACAAGTGCCATTATTAGGAAATGAAACATTGCAATTGATTTTTAGAAGTATTCAAAGTATATCGAACGTCATTTTTGCCAATATACCTATTTTGTTTGCGATGGGTGTCGCGTATGGAATGGCTAAAAATGAGAAAGGAATTTCTGTTTTTGCTTCCATTATCAGTTACTTGACTTTGCTCGTAACTATGAATGTCTTCTTATCTGCTACAGGTACTCTAGCATCTGAAGAAATGATGGGAGAGCTTGGGCAAGGTATGGTCTTGGGTATTCAAACATTACGTATCGATGCTGCTGGGGGTATTATTTCAGGCCTTCTTGCTGCGAAATTAACAGATAAATTTTACCGTACACAGTTACCATTGGCCTTTGCCTTCTTCGCAGGGAAAAAAATTAGTATTGATATTGGCCTTTTTATTTACTATTCCAATCGGACTTATTGTCCCTATTCTGTGGGAAGGATTCACTGTCGTACTCATCTGGATTTCACCAGCCTTAATGACGCATCCGTGGGGACCAGGTATTTACACCATGCTGGATAGAGCTCTTATTCCATTAGGCTTGCACCACGTCTTAAGTGCAGCTGTCAGATTTACTGAAGTCGGTGGAACGTATACCATTGATGGGGAAACGTATATTGGTGTGTTAAATGCCATGAACGAAATTCTCTTTGAGTTAGGACCAGAACACGAGTCATGGACAAGAGTCTTACCTCAAATCAGTCCTTATTTAGCGCCATGGCAAATGGTTCGTAACTTATTCCGTGTACCTGCTATTGGTTTAGCTATGTACCACACGTCTTATGCTAAAAATAAAAAACTAGCCGGCGGTATTATTTTAACTGTTGTTTTAACTGCAGTATTAGGAAATATTACTGAACCGATTGAGTTCTCATTCATGTTTATTTCTCCTATTTTATATGGAGTATACATTGTGTTAACTGGTTTAGGAACAATGCTGTTTTCATTCTTCCCAGTAGCTATGGGGTATATTCGTGGAACGATTTTCGACTTCGCAATTTTTGGATTATTATATGAAAATACCAATTGGTATAACATTATTATTATCGGTGTCATCAACTTTGTCGTATTCTACTTTGCTTTCCGTTACCTTATCACGAAATTTGATATTAAAACTCCGGGGCGTGAAGAACAAGTACAGGATGCCACTTTGCTGAATGAAAAACGTTACGATGAAATTGCCGCATTGGTTGTTGAAGGATTGGGTGGAAGAGAAAATATCACCAATATCGATAATTGTGTGTCTCGTTTACGTATTGACTTAAAAGATCAAAGAAAAGTTGATAAAGAGACCGTTCAGAACTCTGGAGCTGCCGGTATATTCTTCCCTAAAAAGAACCATATTCACGTTGTGTATGGGCCTCACGTAGAGTTTGTTCGAAATGAAGTGGATGATTATATGAAAGGAACAAACAAATAAGTCTAAGGAAGAAAGGGGAGCATTATGAGAGCATTTTATGACTCGAAAAGTAAAACGATTGATGATAGAGGAATAAGAGAATTATTTGAGGAAAAAACAAAATATAAAGCCTGGTTAAAAATAGAAACTGCCTTAGCTAAAGCTCAGGCTGAAGAAGGTTTTATACCCAAAGAAGCTGCTCAAGAAATTGAAGAGGCAGCGAAAGTGGAAAATATTGATTTTGAAGAGATGGATCGGATTTACAGGGAAATTGGACATGGTTTTGTTCCTTTTCTAAAAGTGTTAGTCAAAGCGTGTCCGGAAGAAAGTGGAAAGTATGTCCACTACGGTATCACGACTCAAAATGTCCAGCAGAGTGGACAATTAATCGTTATGAAGCAGATTCATGACAAATTCATCGAATTATGTGGAGAGATATTAGTTAATTTGTCTAAACTCGCAGAAGAAAATGCTGATACGGTTATGCCCGGACGTACCCATGGCAGACATGCTACTCCCATTACGTACGGTTATAAAGTTTCAGCTTGGATTAGTGAATTACTAGATAGCGTAGACCGTCTTAAGGAATCTGAAAAACGTGTTTTCAGAATCATGACGGGTGGTGCAGTAGGGACCTTTAGTACGATGCCGGAAGTTGGACCAGCCGTTCAAGAGCGTGTAGCTGACCTTTTAGGTATGTACTCTATGGACGTTCCTTCTAGAAGCATCAATACACATAAGTTGGAATACATGATGAATTTATCTTTATTAGCTAGTGTCTGTCACAAAATAGCTGAAGAAGTATATCAAACCAGTTTGGAAGAAATTGCAGAAGTCGCTGAAGGATTTAAAGAAGGAACAGTCGGAAGTAGCACAATGCCACATAAGATTAATCCTAAGTTGGCTAAAGGCATTATTGCTAATTCTCAAAAATTGTACTCACTTCCAGGCGTAGGATCTTACTCGTCCGTTAGACCCTATGAAGGAGACAGCAGTCAGTATATGCTCTTTGACGGCTTGCTAGAAGAGAGCTTACAGCTTATGACAGAAATTTTGTTAAGAGCTGAAGAGCTGACACGTACTTTACAAGTGAATAAAGACCGTATGTTAGAGAATGCTTTACGCAACAAAGGCTTAGATAATAGTGAATACTTGATGATGGAGATGGCTAAAAGACTTGGAAAAGATCAAGCCCACTCCCTTATTTATGATATTGCTATAAAAACAGCCGCTCACGGAGAAGATTTCTTAACCAATCTAAAAGAGAATGATCTCATAAGTGAAAACTTTACCGATGAAGAGTTAAAGGAATTGATTGATCCACGAAGTTATATTGGTTTAGCTCCAGAGTTAGCAGTTAAAATGGCTAAGAAAGCACAAGATAGGGCAAAAGAGCTAAGCTAAAGATTATAAAAGAGATAAAACCGTCCCCTGAGGCGGTTTTTTCTCTTAGATTGAAAAAAGTTGTAGCTGCTAGTCCAAAAAGACTTTTATACTACCAGACAAGTCACTCTCTTCTCATTCAGGTCGTTAAGAAGCACTATATCAGACCGGAATAGCATTAAAGTTATCTAGGTGGTTGTAAATATACGATTTATTAGACCTCCAACACATACTTTAAGTTCTTGCGGTCGAATAAATGATGCAGCCATCATACTAAAAGAAAAAGCCAGTTAAGAAGTCTATTTTTTAGTTAATGGTGGACATCATCTTTACTTTTAAATCAGGGTTTGTTACCGTTATCGAAAACAAGGAGAAATGTGAGGGGAATACAGTGGTCGTCACCGAGTTTGATTTAAAATTAGCTAACTATGTCCAAGATAAAGGGAGCATCGATTTTGCTACCTGTGTGGGTTTATATAATAAAAGCAAGTCCACTTTAAAAAGAAGCATATACACCTTAAATGAGTATTTGCCGAGTCATCTGCATTTTAGTATAAGTCAGAATGAAATGAAGACTAATATGAGTTACGAAGATTTTTCTAATTTATGTAAAAGACTGGAGTTGAAAGATTATGCCTCTTCTGTCGATGAAAGGCTGTCACTGATTGTTTGCAAAGCTTTTTTACAAGGAATAGTTAATATGACAGAGCTTTACGACACGCTCAACCTTAGTTTGTCTACAAAGAAAAATGACCGTAAAGAATTAGGCTATTTACTTGAAGAAAAGACTATCACTATACGAAACAGACACAAACGCGGCATTCAGATAGAAGGCAATGAAATTTTTCTCAGGATGTTCGTAGCGAGACGTCTCATCTCAGTGATAGAATTAGACAAAAATGATTATTATATCCCTCGTAAGGCGAACACACCTGTACAAAAGTTACTCTATGTCATGTTTGAAGAGCACTTATCCAGCTATCATTCCGAAGTAATTGAAGTGATTGAAAAGGTTGTGGGTGAACAATCAAGAGCAGTGGATTACGCGTCGAAAAAATTCATTTATATACACTTGGCTATTAGTTTGATGCGGAATGAAAAAGGATTTCCGATTACACGCTCTCTTGAAGAGATGCCAGAAGTACCTCAGCACCATCTTCTGCCAGTCAAACAGGACAGTCAATATATGGACTATCTCATTGCATCATTAAATTACAAAGAGCCCTTAACCTTTCCTAAGAATAAAATAATTCGTGCTATGGCTCAACACTTAATAAAGGAAATAGAAGAAGAAACATCCATTCATTTCTATACCTATCAACAGGTGTATGACGAATTGTATGCTTATTTATATAAATGTTTAATTAAGAATAAACTCGAATATTATTTTTACGATGACAAGTTAGACGATACAAAATATGTATTTCCAAAATTGTTTGCTCTCCTGACGAAAAGCGCTGATTCTTTTAAAGACAGGTATGCCTTCGAATTAACGGAGCATCAAATTTCTGTGCTTTGCTTAATAGCCGAACGGTTTATTATTAAAAATCAAATGGTCGAAAAGGATAAACCGAGGATTGTTATCATTACCAATTCATCAGTAGAAAAAGTCAATTTTTTCCTGGAAGTACTCAGTCAACATGTAAACTTTGAGATGGTTGCTCATTTAACCATTAATGAATTATATAAACTAAATCAAATGGCTTTTGATAAAATTATAGTCTTTTCAAACCGTATTACAGTCTTGCTATCCGAATTAGGAAGAGAGTCTATCAAGCTGAATTTTTACTTGTCGACAGAAGATGTCAAAACCCTTTTAGATAAAGGCTTTACAAGTAGTCGGAATCGAAAAGTCTTAGTAGAGGATCTGGCAGATGACATTATGAGGAAAGAATCAAAAGAAGAATTAGTTCATTATTTAAAAACAGCGTTCTCAGATTATGTCATTTAAAAAATAGGGAGTGTTAATGGATGGAAAAACGAACGGAACGGGATTCATTTGGAGAGGTAACCATTCCAGCTGATCGCTTGTGGGGTCCTCAGACTCAGCGGAGTTTAGAGAATTTCTCAATTGGTAAGGAAAAAATGCCCATCTCTTTGATTAAAGCTTATGCCTTAATTAAAAAAGCAGCCGCTCAAACCAATGCAGAACTGAAAAAGTTAGATCAGGGGAAAGCTCAGGCTATTTCAAAAGTGTGTAATGAGATAGTGAACGGCCAATGGCTTAGTGAATTTCCTTTATCTGTATGGCAGACAGGAAGCGGGACTCAAACAAACATGAATGTTAATGAGGTTATTGCTCATTTGGCCACAAAAAATCAAGAAATAAAGGTACATCCTAATGATGATGTGAATATGGGACAAAGTACAAATGATACTTTTCCAACAGCGATGCATATAGCTAGTGTAATTAAACTGAAAGAGACTCTCTTGCCCGTTTTAAAAGAGGTTCAAGAAAGCCTGCTAGGGTTGGAAGAAAAGTACGAAGACACGATTAAAATCGGTCGGACTCATTTACAAGATGCAACACCTATTACATTTGGTCAGGAGATTAGTGGATGGAGGGAAATGATAAAGCAAAATGAGTGGATGATTCGCCAAACATTGCCTTCTCTTCTATCCTTGCCTTTAGGAGGAACAGCAGTCGGAACAGGCATGAACACTCACCCGGACTTTGCTAAACGAGCTATAGAAAAAATAGCTCAATGGACGACCCTTGACTTCGTAGAAAATCCAAATAAGTTCCACGGTTTATCAAGTAAAGATGCTTTTGTGTTCGGTCATGGCGCATTGAAGACTTTAGCAGCCAATGCGATGAAGATGGCTAATGATATCAGATGGCTGGCCAGTGGACCGAGAAGCGGACTAGGAGAAATATCAATACCTGCCAATGAACCAGGCAGTTCTATCATGCCTGGAAAAGTCAATCCTACACAGGCAGAAGTGTTAACGATGGTCTGTGTTCAAGTTATGGGAAATGACACGACTATTGGAGTAGCTGCATCACAGGGTAACTTTGAATTGAATGCCTTTATGCCGGTTATTATTTATAACTTCATGCAAAGCATCCACTTGCTTAGTGACAGTTTGTACTTATTTAATGAGAAATGCATAAAAGGCATAGCTGTTGTAGAAGAAGAGATGAAGCGTTTAGTTGATCAGTCATTAATGCTCGTAACGGCATTATCTCCTCATATTGGCTATGACAAAGCCAGCGCCATCGCAAAAAAGGCCCATGAAGCAGGGTCGACATTAAAGGAAGCAGCTGTTGAGTCAGGCTGGGTAACAGAAAAAGAGTATGAGGAGTATACGGACCCTTCTGACATGGTATAATAGACACACGCTGAAAGAGAAGGAGCAATCAGAATGTCAGAACATTACTATACTGAAAATCCCAATACAAAGAGTAACCCTGTCACATGGGAAGCTACATTAGATAACCGAACGTTTCATTTTACTTCAGACTCCGGAGTTTTTTCTAAAGAGAAGGTAGATTTCGGTTCTCAGTTACTTATTGAATCCGTTGATCTGTCTCTATTTCCAGAGGGAGACTTACTGGATGTAGGCTGTGGCTACGGACCGATGGGCTTAGCTTTGGCTTTAAAAGATAACAATAGAACAGTCGAAATGGTCGATGTCAATACACGAGCACTCGAACTGGCTCAGAAAAATGCACAAGCGAATAAAGTAAACAACGTATCCATTTATTCTTCTCATATATATGAGGCAGTAGAAAAGAAAGATTTTGCAGGTATATTTTCTAATCCTCCCATACGAGCTGGGAAAAAAGTGGTTCATCAAATTCTCGAAGGAGCCTATAATCAACTTAAACCTGGTGGAATTTTAACTATAGTTATTCAGAAGAAACAAGGTGCACCAAGTGCCAAAAAGAAAATGGAAGACGTATTTGGGAATATCGAACGCATTGTGCAAGATAAAGGCTACTGGATTTTACAATCTAAAAAATAATCATAAAGGATCACTCAATGTTGAAGGAGTGGTCCTTTGTTATGCTTGTTTGTGTTGAGTTTAGAAGAAAAATATGGTGAACTCAACTATTTTGCAATTATCTTTAGTTTAGAAAAAAACTTATCACTAAACTCACCTTTTTTGCCTAAAAGTGAAGTTTAGGCACTCAATAAAGAATTGAACTCAAAAAATAGCACAAAAGAATATAACCTTGACTTAAATAAAGCTTTAGTGTAGAATAAATAGACGCTAAACAAGTATGAAAAGAGAAACCCGTGCGAAATATTGTCCGTATAGGGTTTTTATGAAAAAACAAAAGAATGTGTGATGGTTAAGTTTATTCTTTCACTAGTCTTTTGTCTTTTTTTTGGTCAAAAATAGGGTTAGAACCTTATTTTTAATCAATTTGTTATAGTTGTTACTAAAACGTAACAATGCGAATCCAATATCTTTTCGTACACGAAGTAGTGATTAATAATGAGGGGTGAAGAGGTTGGCAGGCCAAGATGTAAAATACGGCAAGCACCGTACACGTAGAAGTTTTTCACGAATCAACGAAGTGTTAGAACTTCCGAACTTGATTGAAATCCAATCAAATTCGTATGACTGGTTTTTAGAAGAAGGATTAAGAGAGATGTTTAAAGATATTTCTCCTATTGAAGACTTCTCAGGAAACCTACTATTGGAATTTACTGACTATCAATTACAAGAACCTAAATATACCGTAGATGAAGCAAGACAACATGATGCAAACTATTCCGCACCATTATATGTAAAGTTACGTTTAATTAATAAAGAGACTGGAGAAGTCAAGGAACAAGAAGTCTTCTTTGGAGATTTCCCATTAATGACTGGTCATGGAACATTCATTATTAACGGAGCAGAACGTGTTATCGTTTCTCAGTTAGTTCGTTCACCAGGTGTTTACTTTAGTCCTAAAGTTGAAAAGAATGGTATGGAAGGATTCGGATCAACCGTAATTCCTAACCGTGGAGCATGGCTGGAATACGAAACAGACTCTAAAGGCTTATCCAATGTACGTATTGACCGTACACGTAAAATACCTTTAAGTGTCTTAGTTCGTTCATTAGGTTTTGGTTCAGATGATGAAATTCTTGATATCTTTGGATCAAATGAAAGCTTGTTAGCTACACTTGAAAAAGATATTCATAAAAACTCAACAGACTCTCGCGTAGAAGAAGCGCTGAAAGATATTTATGAGCGCCTACGTCCAGGAGAACCTAAAACAGCCGATTCATCCAGAAGTTTATTGACCACTCGATTCTTTGATCCAAAACGTTACGATTTAGCTCGAGTTGGACGATATAAACTGAATAAAAAATTAGACCTGAAAAACCGTTTAATGGGATTAACCTTAGCTGAACCTCTTGTGGATAGTGAAACAGGAGAAGTTTTAGCTCAAGAAGGTACACTGATCAATCGTGAAGTGATGGATGTTATCGGTCCTAAATTAGATGAAGGATTGAATCACATTACGCTTTACCCATCAGATGAAGGGGTTGTACCTGAACCAGTTGACATTCAGCTGGTCAAAGTGTATTCACCAAAAGATAATGACCGAGTAGTTCATGTGATTGGGAATGCTCATCCTGACCGTGAAATTAAATACATTTTACCGGCAGATATGATTGCTTCAATCAGTTACTTCTTAAACTTATTAGAAGGCATTGGAGAAACAGATGACATTGACCACTTAGGAAACAGACGTATCCGTTCAGTTGGTGAATTGCTTCAAAATCAGTTCCGTATCGGTTTATCACGTATGGAGCGTGTGGTTCGTGAGCGTATGTCTATTCAAGACACATCAACGACTACACCGCAGCAATTAGTCAACATCAGACCCGTTGTGGCTTCTATTAAAGAATTCTTTGGATCATCTCAATTATCTCAGTTCATGGACCAGACGAACCCTCTAGGCGAATTGACGCATAAGAGACGTTTGTCTGCACTTGGACCGGGTGGATTGACGCGTGACCGTGCGGGTTATGAAGTAAGGGACGTTCACTACTCTCACTATGGTCGTATGTGTCCGATTGAAACACCTGAAGGACCTAACATTGGGTTAATTAACAGTTTATCCACTTATGCGAAAATAAATGAATTCGGCTTTATCGAAACTCCTTACCGTAAAGTAGATAGAGAAACTGGAAAAGTGACCAAGGAAATTCATTATTTAACAGCTGACGAAGAAGATTTATATGTTGTCGCTCAGGCTAACGCTCCATTAAATGAAGATGGATCGTTTGAAAATGAGTTTGTGTTAGCACGTACAAAAGATAACAACGAAGAAGTGGCAGCTGATCAAGTAGACTATATGGATGTGTCTCCAAAACAAGTGGTTTCGGTTGCGACAGCCAGTATTCCTTTCTTGGAAAATGATGACTCCAACCGTGCACTAATGGGAGCGAACATGCAACGTCAGGCTGTTCCTTTGATTCAACCAGAAGCTCCACTCGTGGGTACTGGTATCGAACATACAGCTGCCAGAGACTCTGGAGCAGCAATTATTGCGGAGCACTCGGGAGTCGTTGAATATGTGGATGCTAAACAAATTCGTGTACGTCGAGAAGATGGAGCTTTAGATAAATATGTTTTAGCTAAATTTAAACGTTCAAACGCAGGGACTTCTTATAACCAGCGCACACTCGTTCGCCATGGAGAACAAGTAGACAAAGGGGATATCTTAGCAGATGGTCCTTCTATGGAAAACGGAGAAATGGCATTAGGACGTAACCCGCTTATTGCCTTTACAACATGGGACGGGTACAACTTTGAGGATGCCATCATCATGAGTGAGCGTCTAGTTAAAGATGACGTGTATACCTCTATTCATATTGAAGAGTATGAATCAGAAGCACGTGACACGAAATTAGGACCTGAAGAAATCACGAGAGAAATTCCAAACGTCGGTGACGATGCTCTTAAGAACCTGGATGATCGCGGAATTATCCGTATCGGTGCAGAAGTTAGAGATGGCGATATCTTAGTTGGTAAAGTCACGCCTAAAGGAGTATCAGAATTATCAGCTGAAGAAAAATTACTCCATGCTATATTTGGTGAAAAAGCACGTGAAGTAAGAGACACGTCTCTACGTGTACCACATGGTGGCGGCGGTATTGTTCATGACGTGAAAATCTTTACCCGTGAAGCGGGAGACGAATTATCACCAGGAGTGAACTACCTTGTTCGTGTGTTCATCGTTCAAAAACGTAAAATCAACGTAGGAGACAAGATGGCTGGACGTCACGGAAATAAAGGTGTCGTTTCACTGATTCTTCCAGAAGAAGACATGCCGTTTATGCCAGATGGTACTCCAGTAGACATTATGCTGAACCCACTAGGTGTTCCTTCTCGTATGAATATTGGACAGGTCATTGAATTGCACATGGGAATGGCAGCTCGTCAAATGGGTATTCACATTGCCTCTCCAGTATTTGATGGAGCAAGTGAAGAAGACGTTTGGGAGACAATTAAAGAGGCTGGAATGGACGAAGACGGTAAGACAGTGCTATTCGATGGTCGAACAGGAGAAGCGTTCGATAACAAAGTATCTGTTGGAGTGATGTACTTCCTTAAATTAGCGCATATGGTTGATGACAAATTACATGCCCGCTCAACCGGTCCATATTCTCTAGTGACACAACAACCACTTGGTGGTAAAGCGCAATTCGGTGGACAACGTTTTGGAGAAATGGAGGTATGGGCACTGGAAGCATATGGTGCGGCATACACCTTACAAGAAATCTTGACTTACAAGTCAGATGACGTTGTTGGTCGTGTGAAGACATACGAAGCCATTGTCAAAGGTGAACCTATACCGAAACCAGGCGTACCAGAATCCTTCCGAGTACTCGTTAAAGAGTTGCAGTCACTAGGACTGGACTTGAAAGTACTGGATATCAATAAAGAAGCTATTGATTTACAAGATAGCGATGAAGATGATGAGTTCGGTTCTGTTGATTCATTAGAAAAAATGAAAAAAGAACAAGAAGATAAACGAGCTGAAGAAGAAAGACAAAAAGAAGAGCAACTGCTGGCTCAAAGAGAAGCAGAAGGTCAAGAACAGGATTAAGACAAATAAAATAAGAGAGTGCGGCTCAACCCAAACTCTCTTACCTGTTTCAAAATAAGTACTAGAAAAGTGGAGCATTAGGGCAGCTTCATATTCTACTAAAGGGAGGTAGCCCCTTTGATCGATGTAAATAAATTTGAAAGTATTCAGATCGGATTGGCTTCACCGGATAAGATACGCAGTTGGTCTTACGGAGAAGTAAAAAAACCAGAAACAATTAATTATCGTACACTTAAACCAGAAAAAGACGGCTTATTCTGTGAAAGAATTTTTGGACCGTCAAAAGATTATGAGTGTGCGTGTGGAAAATATAAGCGAGTACACTACAAAGGGATTGTGTGTGACCGATGTGGAGTAGAAGTAACAAAATCTAAAGTACGTCGTGAGCGTATGGGACACTTAGAATTAGCTGCTCCTGTAACGCACATTTGGTACTTTAAAGGTATTCCAAGTCGTATGGGCTTAGTATTAGATATGTCTCCACGTGCATTAGAAGAAATTATTTACTTTGCTTCTTATGTTGTAACAGAACCAGGGGACACACCGCTTGAGAAAAAACAATTGATGACTGAAAGAGAATACCGTGAGCGCCGTGCGCAATACGGAAATTCTTTCCAGGCTGAAATTGGGGCAGACGCCATTAAAACATTACTCAGAGATGTGAACCTTGAAGGGGAAGTTGAAGAATTAAAAGAATTGCTTCAAACCGCTACAGGGCAAAAACGTACCCGTGCGATTCGCCGTCTAGACATTCTAGAAGCATTTAGAAATTCTGGAAATGATCCGACTTGGATGGTTATGGATGTTGTGCCTGTTATTCCGCCTGAACTGAGACCAATGGTTCAATTGGAAGGTGGACGTTTTGCGACAAGTGACTTGAACGATTTATACCGTCGTGTCATTAACCGTAATAACCGTCTGAAACGATTATTAGACTTAAATGCACCACATATTATTGTTCAAAACGAAAAGCGTATGTTACAAGAAGCAGTGGATGCTTTGGTTGATAATGGCCGTCGTGGACGTGCTGTTACTGGACCAGGTAACCGCCCGCTTAAGTCACTTTCTCATATGTTAAAAGGAAAACAAGGACGTTTCCGTCAAAACTTACTAGGTAAACGTGTAGACTATTCTGGTCGTTCCGTTATTGTAGTAGGTCCAAGTCTGAAAATGTACCAATGTGGCTTGCCAAAAGAAATGGCGATTGAATTATTCAAGCCTTTTGTTATGAGAGAGTTAGTTTCTCGAGAAATTGCAAATAATATTAAAAATGCGAAACGTAAAGTAGAGCGTTTGGATGAAGAAATATGGGAAGTGCTTGAAGATGTGATTAAAGAGCACCCTGTTCTACTCAACCGAGCACCTACATTACACCGTTTGGGTATCCAAGCCTTTGAACCTGTATTAGTAGAAGGAAAAGCGATTCGTCTGCACCCACTAGTTTGTGAAGCATACAATGCTGACTTTGACGGAGACCAAATGGCTGTTCACGTTCCATTAAGTGAAGAAGCTCAAGCTGAAGCACGTATTTTAATGCTTGGTGCACAAAATATTCTTAACCCTAAAGATGGTAAACCGGTTGTGACTCCTTCACAGGATATGGTTTTAGGAAACTATTACCTCACAATGGAAGTGCCTGGGAAAGTAGGAGAAGGCATGGTCTTCTCTACACCTGCAGAAGCCGTACAAGCTTACCAGACAGGTTATGTTCACTTGCATACGCGTGTTGCGATGCACGCATCTGCATTGCCGAACAAACCATTTACAGAGGAACAAAGAGAGAAATTCTTAATTACAACTGTTGGTAAAATTATTTTTAATGAAATTATGCCTGCTGAATTCCCTTATTTAAATGAACCGACTCAAACAAACTTAGTGAATCAGACTCCTGATAAATACTTTGTAGAGTACGGAACCAACATTAAGGAACACATTGCAAGCATGGATCCGGTTGATCCGTTCAAGAAGAAAAACTTAGGTAATATTATCGCAGAAGTCTTTAAGAGATACCAAGTAACGGAAACATCTAAGATGCTTGACTTGATGAAAAACTTAGGCTACAAATATTCGACTCGATCAGGAATAACTGTTGGTATAGCAGATATTTCTCATTTAGAAGAAAAAGAAGAAATCCTAGCTAAAGCGGACAAACAAGTTGAGCGCATAAACGCCTCTCACAGACGTGGTCTGATTACAGAAGAAGAGCGTTACAGTGCAGTTATCGACTTATGGACGAAAACGAAAGACATTATTCAAGAACACTTGATGGCTTCATTGGATACGAAGAACAATATCTACATGATGAGTGACTCAGGAGCACGTGGTAATATCTCTAACTTTACACAGTTAGCGGGTATGCGTGGTTTGATGGCTGCTCCAAGTGGACGAATCATGGAATTACCGATTACGTCTAATTTCCGTGAAGGTTTATCTGTCCTTGAAATGTTCATTTCGACACATGGTGCCCGTAAAGGAATGACGGATACAGCTCTGAAAACAGCTGACTCCGGTTACTTGACACGTCGTTTAGTTGACGTAGCCCAAGATGTCATTATTCGCGAAGAAGACTGTGGAACGAAACGTGGATTAGAAGCAAGAACATTATATGATGGAACAGAAGAAATCGAACATCTAGAAGAACGTATTATCGGAAGATACGCACGTAAAACAACCCTTCATCCTGAAACAGGTGCGGTTTTAGTGAGAGAAAATGAATTGATCACTGAAGATCTAGCTAAACAGATCATCGATGCAGGAATTGAAGAAGTAACGATTCGTTCCGTCTTTACATGTAACACCAACCATGGTGTATGTAAGAGATGTTACGGCCGTAACTTAGCAACTGGTAGAGAAGTTGAAGTAGGCGAAGCGGTTGGAACAATCGCTGCTCAATCAATCGGAGAACCAGGAACTCAGTTAACGATGCGTACATTCCACACCGGTGGGGTAGCTGGAGACGATATTACACAAGGTCTCCCTCGTGTACAGGAAATCTTTGAAGCACGTCATCCGAAAGGACAAGCAACAATTACGGAAGTAACGGGTGAGGTTGTTTCTATAGATGAGAACCCAGCAGAACGTACGAAGGAAGTTACTATTAAAGGGGCAACGGATACACGCTCTTACACTTTAGCGATTAATGCACGTTTACGTGTACAGGAAGGCAGCTTTATTGAACGTGGAGATGCCTTGAATGAAGGGTCTATCGATCCAAAACAATTGCTAGCTGTAAGTAGTGTCATTAAATTACAAAATTACCTGCTGAAAGAAGTTCAGTATGCTTACCGAAGTCAAGGGGTAGAAATTGGTGACAAACACGTCGAAGTAATGGTGAGACAGATGCTTCAAAAAGTTCGCGTTCTTGACCCGGGTGATACCTCAATATTGCCAGGTAGTCTGATCGATATTTATGACTTTAAAGAAGCGAATAAAGCAACCTTGTTAAGCGGTGGCCAACCTGCAACAGGTCGTCCAATCTTACTTGGTATTACGAAAGCCTCACTTGAAACAAACAGTTTCTTATCCGCTGCTTCCTTCCAGGAGACGACACGTGTCCTGACAGATGCCGCTATCAGAGGTAAGAATGACCAGTTAATTGGTCTGAAAGAGAATGTCATTATCGGTAAATCTATCCCAGCCGGAACAGGTATGAAGATTTATAACGATATGGAGCCGAAAAAAGTGGGTGTTGTAAGCGAAAATGTTTACAGCATAAACGAAGAAGCTCAAGAAACGGAACAAACAGACTAAATTACAACACGATTGAAGAAGGAAATAGGGCAGCACTGTCTGCCCTGTGCCCTTTTTAAAATTTGAAATTTATTTTAGGAAATCATTGACATAACCTACTATGCGTGATATTATGCTATAGGTGCTTTTGTGTACAGATTCCTGTTCTAGATTATTCTAGCTCAATCGAGTTAACAGTCGTGCTGACTGGCGCGCAAGGGCCGAATGTGACCATATATTCTTGTTCTCGAAACAATGATTGACTCGCTAAAAAGCGATTATTCTTTTTTTGTTTTTTAGAGAACGCCTGGATGTGTGGGTCTAGATACAAACTTAATTTTACAATGAATGGAAGGAGGAAACACCCAATGCCTACAATGAACCAATTAATCCGTAAGCCTCGTAAATCCAAGGTGGCTCAATCTGAATCACCAGCGTTAAACAGAGGTTACAACACTCAAAAACGTAGACAGACAACAGTATACTCTCCACAAAAACGTGGTGTATGTACACGTGTTGGAACTATGACTCCTAAAAAACCTAACTCCGCATTACGTAAATATGCTCGTGTTCGTTTATCTAACCAGATTGAAGTTACAGCATATATTCCAGGAGAAGGTCATAACTTGCAAGAACACAGTGTGGTATTAATTCGTGGAGGTCGAGTAAAAGACTTACCAGGGGTACGTTACCATATCGTTCGTGGTGCACTTGACACTGCAGGAGTAACTGATCGTAAACAAAGCCGTTCTAAATACGGAACTAAAAAATCAAAATAAAAATTAAACATTGAATTTATTATTCTCGCGAAAGGAGGAATTTGAATGCCTCGTAAAGGTCCTGTAGCAAAACGTGATGTATTGCCAGATCCGATTTACAATTCTAAATTGGTTTCTCGTTTAATCAACCGTTTAATGGTTGATGGAAAACGTGGTAAAGCAGCTCACATTTTATATGACGCATTTGAGCAAATTAAAGAAACAACAGGTAATGATCCTATGGAAGTGTTTGAACAAGCACTTAAAAACATCATGCCTGTACTAGAAGTTAAAGCCCGTCGTGTAGGAGGGTCTAACTACCAGGTGCCAGTTGAAGTACGTCCTGAACGTCGTACGACATTAGCACTTCGTTGGTTAGTCAACTATGCTCGTCTTCGTGGTGAAAATGCCATGGAAGATCGCTTAGCTAGAGAGATTATGGATGCAGCTAACAACACTGGTGCTGCTGTTCGTAAACGTGAAGAAACTCACCGTATGGCTGAAGCAAACAAAGCATTTGCTCACTATCGCTGGTAAAATTAACTGGAACTGGCGCTTTAGTTTACTATTAGCGCACAGTTGCTATTGAAATTAGAACCCATCCGTTTTCATGACAACATGAAATGACTAAAAATAAGAGAGGTGTAATGATTAGTGGCCAAAAGAGAATTTCCTCTAGAGAAAACACGTAATATCGGGATTATGGCGCATATCGATGCTGGTAAAACAACCACAACTGAGCGTATCCTTTATTACACAGGCCGTATCCACAAACTTGGTGAAACACACGAAGGTGCTTCCCAAATGGACTGGATGGAGCAGGAACAAGAGCGTGGAATCACCATTACGTCTGCCGCTACAACTGCTCAATGGAATAACCACCGTGTAAACATTATTGATACACCAGGACACGTAGACTTCACAGTTGAAGTTGAACGTTCACTTCGTGTATTAGACGGTGCTGTTACAGTATTAGATGCGCAGTCAGGTGTTGAGCCGCAAACAGAAACCGTTTGGCGTCAAGCAACAACTTACGGCGTTCCTCGTATTGTATTCATCAACAAAATGGACAAAATTGGTGCAGACTTCTTGTATGCAACAGGTACTTTATCTGATCGTTTACAGGCAAATGCTCACCCAATTCAATTGCCAATTGGTGCTGAAGACAACTTTGAAGGTATCATCGACTTAGTTAAAATGAAAGCCTACATGTACGGAAACGACATAGGAACTGACATTACTGAAGAAGATATTCCTGAAGATTATCAAGAATTAGCTGAAGAATGGCGTACTAAATTAGTTGAAGCTGTTGCAGAATTAGATGAAGAGCTAATGATGCAATACCTTGAAGGTGAAGAAATCACTGAAGAGCAACTAAAAGCCGGTATTCGTAAAGGAACCCTAGATGTTGAGTTCTACCCAGTATTAGCTGGATCAGCATTCAAAAACAAAGGTGTTCAATTGCTATTAGATGCTGTTGTTGACTACTTACCAGCTCCAACAGACGTTGCTGCCATTACTGGACATGAGCAAGGTAATCCAGAAAATGAAATCAAACGTACTGCTGGTGACGATCAACCATTTGCAGCTTTAGCATTTAAAGTTATGACTGACCCTTACGTTGGTCGTTTAACATTCTTCCGTGTTTACTCAGGTACTTTAGAAGCTGGATCATACATCCTGAATGCAACTAAAGACAGCCGTGAACGTGTTGGTCGTATCCTACAAATGCATGCAAACTCTCGTGAAGAGATCTCTGAAGTTCACTCAGGAGATATTGCTGCAGCAGTTGGATTAAAAGACACGTCTACTGGTGACACGTTATGTGACATTGACAGCCCAGTTATTTTAGAATCAATGGAATTCCCTGAACCAGTTATTCAGGTAGCTATTGAGCCTAAATCTAAAGCTGACCAAGATAAAATGGGATTAGCTTTACAAAAATTAGCTGAAGAAGATCCTACTTTCCGTGCTGAAACAGATCACGAAACAGGCGAAGTTATCATTGCTGGTATGGGTGAATTACACCTAGACATCATCGTTGACCGTCTAAAACGTGAATTTAAAGTTGACGCAAGTGTAGGGGCTCCACAAGTATCTTACCGTGAAACATTTACTAAAGCTGTTGAAGCTGAAGGTAAATTCGTTCGTCAGTCTGGTGGTAAAGGTCAATACGGTCACGTATGGATTGAATTTACTCCAGGTGAAGAAGGATCCGGATTTGAATTTGAAGATGCTATTGTTGGTGGGGTTGTTCCTCGTGAATACATTCCATCAGTACAAGCTGGTTTAGAAGCCGCTTTAGACAATGGTGTATTAGCTGGATATCCTTTAGTTGATATTAAAGCTAGACTTTACGACGGATCTTACCACGATGTCGACTCCAGTGAGTCTGCGTTTAAAGTAGCTGCTTCATTAGCTCTTAGAAACGCTGCTAAAAAAGCTGAACCTGCTATTCTTGAGCCTATCATGGCTGTTGAAATTACAGTTCCAGAAGATTACATGGGAGACATCATGGGTCATATTTCTGCTCGTCGTGGAAATATCGAAGGATCTGAACAGCGCTCAGCTGCAACAGTTGTTAGAGGGATGATTCCTTTAGCAGAAATGTTCGGTTACGCGACTGCATTACGTTCTGCGACTCAAGGACGCGGAACATTCACTATGCAATTCGACCACTATGAGCAAGTACCTAAGAGTATTGCTGAAGAAATCATCAAGAAAAATGGTGGAGAAGTATAATAAAGGATTCGTCCTTTAGGCAAAGCACTCTTTCATTCTTTATGCATTCCGTATACAATTATGAGAGAGTGCACAGAATTGCCAAATTGATTGATTTTATACTGTTGTATCGGTATAATGTATAGGAAAAATAGGAATAGAAATGGTTTCTATTTTAAAAAAGATAGATATAATCTAAGGAGGAACTAATTAAAATGGCAAAAGAAAAATTTGACCGTAGTAAACAGCATATGAACGTTGGAACTCTTGGACACGTTGACCATGGTAAAACAACTTTAACAGCTGCAATTACTAACGTATTAGCTAAAAAAGGTTTCGCAGAAGCACAAGCATACGATTCTATCGATGGCGCTTCAGAAGAAAGAGAACGTGGAATTACAATTGCAACATCTCACGTTGAATATGAAACTGAAAACCGTCACTACGCACACGTGGACTGCCCAGGACACGCGGACTATATTAAAAACATGATCACTGGTGCGGCACAAATGGACGGAGCTATCTTAGTAGTATCTGCTGCTGATGGCCCAATGCCACAAACTCGTGAGCACATCTTACTTGCTCGTCAAGTTGGTGTTCCTTACTTCGTAGTATTCATGAACAAAGTAGACATGGTAGACGACGAAGAATTATTAGAATTAGTTGAAATGGAAGTTCGTGACTTATTATCTGAGTACGATTTCCCTGGAGACGACATTCCAGTAATCGCTGGTTCTGCTCTTAAAGCTTTAGAAGGCGACGAAGAGTACGAAGCTAAAATCTTAGAATTAATGGAAGCTGTTGACACTTACATTCCAGCTCCTGAACGTGACACTGACAAGCCTTTCTTAATGCCAGTTGAGGACGTATTCTCAATTACTGGTCGTGGAACAGTTGCTACAGGTCGTGTTGAAACAGGTACTGTTTCTGTTGGTGACGAAGTTGAAGTTATCGGAATTAAAGACACTGTTAAATCAACTGTTACTGGTGTTGAAATGTTCCGTAAATTATTAGACTACGCTGAAGCTGGAGACAACATCGGTGCATTATTACGTGGTATGTCACGTGATGACATCGAGCGTGGACAAGTTTTATCTAAACCAGGTGCTATTACTCCGCATACAAAATTTGATGCTGAAGTATACGTACTTTCAAAAGAAGAGGGTGGACGTCATACTCCATTCTTCACTAACTACCGTCCACAGTTCTACTTCCGTACAACTGACGTAACAGGTGTTGTTGAATTACCAGAAGGAACTGAAATGGTTATGCCTGGAGACAACACAAACATGGTTGTTGAGTTAATCGCTCCAATCGCTGTTGAAGACGGAACTAAATTCACTATCCGTGAAGGTGGCCGTACAGTAGGTGCTGGAGTTGTTACTAAAGTTATTCAATAATCATTGAATGCTTTGGGACACTTACTTTAATGTAAACCTAAATGATAAACCGCAAAAATCATCTCTTGATGGTTTTTGCGGTTTTTTTACTTTCTCCTCGTCTATTCTTTCCGTTGAGATTGATGAGGCTTTCATGCTATGCTTTTTATAAATAGTGGGTGTAAAGAAGGAGAAAAAAATGAAAAAAATTATTGGAAGTCTTATTATAAGCGGATGTGTACTGGTTGGTTGTCAAAGTCCCGAAGATTTGGAAGAAAACTGGACGGAATACATTCAGGAAGGGTCAGAGAATTTAGAAAGTTATTCTTCGGATACGGATATTCGTGTGAGTGTGTCACTGGGACCAGATAATGTAGTCGAAGAAGATGAACTGAAAATAGTTATATCCATAGTCGGTGATTTGGATAAAGGCTACAGTGTAGAAGAAAACGTTGCAGGATTAAGTCAAGAAGTGTTCTTTGAAGGAAATGACTTTTATTTAAAGGAGAATGAGAATTGGACACATTATCCGGATGCCGGTCCTATTGAGTACGCCCCTTGGTATCCCAATGTAGTCGAGTCTCTCATAGAAATAGAGGACCTAATGGAAGCGAGTCATTCTGGAGACGTCCTTGTTCTAAGCTATGAAGGCAATGACCGTGAAGTATGGGAAGCGTTTGAGGAAGAATTCAGTCTCTCCATAAGCGGTGTTTCAGAAGAAAACATCACTATGACCCTTGAAGCGACCATGGATGACTCGACTTATTACTTGCAAGACTTATCCTTAAATATCGTAGGGGAAGAATCAGATGGAGATATGGAAATCGGAAGAGTAACCATCATTGTAGAAGCTCAGTACACTGATCATGATACCGTCGATTTAACAGATGTGGAAGAAGAAATAGCCAATGATGTAGAGTAAATCTACCTGTCACTATAGTAAAAGAGTATCCGTACTAACGACGGATACTCTTTTACTATATAATGACTTGGGATTTGTGTTTGGCTCTCTTTAAATCCGGTGCTTTGCTGTAAACATCCACCATACCTAAGATGACTGCCTTTTGTTCTGAGCTGAGTGCTTCCTGTGATTCTTTCCCACTATAAAAGGAGACATTAGCCAGTGCAATGAACTGGTCAATGGTATCCGTTTCATTAGGTACAAAAGGTTTCCATTGATTCAAGTAATCTTCAATCGTCTGACCCGGTTGCAGTTTTTTCTTTCGATTGAATAAAGACAGAATCAGCTGGATAGCTTTCTCTAAAGAGAGTAGATTGGTTGATACCAGTTGTTTCAATCCCCACTGAACCGTTTCACCCCTGAATAAGAAGAAAAGAGGAAGGAAACCCATAAATAGTAAAAAGATATAAAGGATGAGTGTAGACCAATCGATAGAGGGCTCCCTTTCATCATCAGATGTTTCAGATAGATAAGGAGTTAATTCCGGGGAACCTTTAAGTTCTTCTGATCCTGTCGGTTCTTCAGACGCATTTTCCTCTTCAATGATAGGGTCAACCTCTTGTTCGATTTCTTCTAAGTCTATATAGTCCTCTTCTTCTACTACGTAGGATTCCTGAGAAATAGAAGGGACGGGTTCTGGATTCGTCACAGGATTGGCAAAAGACGGACTCGGTTCAAACGGGACCCATCCAAAACTTGGGAAGTACACTTCAACCCAGGAGTGGGCATTTGCGTTACTGACTTGGTAATAAGGCGTATCCTTTCCATTGATATACAAGTTACCCGGTGTAAAGCCTTTTGTCCATCTGGCAGGAATGCCGATGGTTCTCAGCATCATAGTCATCGCTGTAGAGAAGTTATCGCAATACCCGATAAAAGAGTTGAAAAGAAAATAATCCACGTAATCTTCTCCTTCTGGACTACTTTCAACTTCTAATAAACTATAGCGGTAACCACCGTCTTCTTTAAGATACTGTTCGATAGCACGTACCATCTCGTATTCAGAATCCAGCCCTTCCGTAATCTCTTCGGCTAATTCGGCTACTCTTTGAGGGAGGCTATCTGGTATTTGCAGCTCAGCTTCAAAGAAATAAGCCAAAATTTCCTCTTGATCCATCTCTGCCTCTTCATCCACTTCTTCCTCTTCCATCCATTTGCGGTAGTCATCGATGATTAGGCTTCGCCATCCGTCATCTTGACTTAAACGCTCTTCATCAAATCGGTCCGGAAACTGCTCATCATAATAAATGGAATAGTGAGAAATTGCCTCTAGTTCAGATGGAAGAGCATAATAGCTGCTTCTTTCATAGAAATCAAGAGCATAATCGTTTTCTATCTCATCTAATTCGAAAGTAGACCAGCCATAGGGATAAGCAATATAGTCCACATCATTATACCAGTCAATGGTCAGATGGGTGTACACTTCTTCATCCCGCATATTATCAAAGGTAAGATTGTATTCAGGGTAGAGCAGTTCACGATTAATGGGTTCTGATACGGACGTAAAAGATTCATCCATATTATCTGCCCATCCACTCCCAGTGTATTCCGTGCGATGCATGACTTTCCAGTAATTAGGTTCATCCGTATACGCTCTAAATAAGGGAGTGAAATCCTGGTGTAAGGGGCCGCCTAAAACAGAGTCATCCAATCCGAAACCTGTTCGCTGATAGCCTAAACCCGTTGAATACGCATTAATCCAATTGAAAAACCCGCTATCATCCAATGTGCGCTGATAAGGGTAAAATTGTACTTCTACCCATTCCTGACTGGAACGAAAACGGTCAACACCCCAAGACGAGAGACTAACTAAAGCGAAAGTGATCAAAGAGGTTAAGGTGACATTTTTTAAATAATGGCTCCAGTGAATATCAGTAGGCATTTTCATTACAGCTATACATAAAAAACTGAATCCGACTAACAGGACCATATAAGATAGGATCCGGTTATCCGTAAAGGTGTGCACAATCATTAAATAACTAAAAGGGACTAAGAAAGAAGGGAGAGCCCATTTTTTATGCACAGCCAAACTAGTGAGAAGACTAATGAGCAGGAAGAGCAGACTAAAAATAAGGAGTTCGGGAACATCAGTTAAACGCCCTTCTAATAAATCACTGAATTGACTGCTAATAGTATACCCTGTTTCTCTCATCCACTCTCGAATAGTGAGGGAAGGAGTGACAGAAGGAAAGTGCCCATACAAACGGTAAAGAATATGAACAAGTTGAACAGGTAAAAACAGCCACCATTTATATAATAAAACAGCCAGAACCTGAGTCACTAGAAAGAAGGACAGGAGGATGTGTGGATGAGGGACACGGTTTAAGGTCATAAAGAAAAGGAAAACAGGAATAAGCATAAACGTGTGTAAAACAGCAATCAAACTTCGATGCAAAAAAGATATTACACGAGATGCATGCATGACTAATCTCCCCTCCTTCATTCGGTTTTAAAATGATGCAAGTAGTCATCATCTAATATAAGATAAGTCTGATTGGGCGACCTAAGAACAGGTAGGGAATGGGTTTTGGATGTGACAATGATAGGCTTTCTGCCAGGCTTAAGCGACTCATTCAAGCACCGGTGTAACTCCTTGCTATCTTGAGCAGGCTGAACAGTTAAAAAAGCCTGTTTTCCTTGCCTAGTCTCAATCCCATACTTAAAACGGCCGATGATAAAGACATTGTCTTTAATAACGGCATGCCATTCCATAAAAAGAGAATACGTTAAACTCAAAAGCGCTTCAAATTGTTCGGAAGCTTGTCCATAAAAAATTAAGTCAATAGGCGCTTCTTCTTCGCGTTCATACTCTTTCACCATCCACTGATTGCGTCTCATACTTGTTTTCCAGTCGATGTCACTCAAAGAATCTCTATTTTGAAAAGCACGTAGTTCCTTCACGTAAAAATCATGCAGCACAGAATGGTGAGCGTGCGAGAGTAAAGGATGAATCTCTTTCATTAAATTGGCCCGACTGGACTTTCGCATGACTAGGGGATAGATGTCTATGTCTACAGGAATAGAATGAGTGGCGCGCTTCACCCATAAACCGAATAGACTCATTCCTTCTATATCTAATGAGAGTGATTCGTGTCTCCCTCTTTTCAATAGAATGGGCTGAAAGGTAACCGTCACGTACTTATTGAAAAAAGCTGTTTGATGATGCTGTGTCCTCCTGTCTTCTTTATAAAGGGTTAGCTTTAATGAAGATAGAAAGAGAGGCAGGGCTCTTTTACTTGATAGCTTAACTTTAAAAATAATTCCATTGGCTTCATTGACATGCCAGCTGACATCCCTTACAACCAATCGATGACTGGAGGAAGCATAGGAGATAATAAGCAATAAGGTAAAAGCATAAAACAGAAACCAAGAAACAGTTGTTGGGAAAGTAAGCAAATAGAGAATAATCAAAAAGTAAAATACTAAATATAAGACGACTTGCCTTCTTAGGATAAAATCTTTCATGATCGCCTCACCCGTTTGGTAGGAATAACTAAATCATCAATCAATCGGTCGATAAAGGAGTCAACCTGTTCTTTATCGGTGGTTGACTCAAATAACAAACGGTGTCTGTAGACAGGCTTAATCACATTTAAAATATCTTCTGGTATAACAAAGTCCCTGCCCTCCATTAAAGCATGGGCTTTGGCTGCAGCCAGACAATGCTGATTCCCCCTTGGACTGATGCCTAAGCGTAAAGATGCGTGATGCCTCGTGAGATTACCTAAAGATACAATATACTGAAGTAAGCTATCTTCTACATGAATGCTATAAACCGCTTCTTTCAATGAAAGAAATTCTTCCATAGACATAACAGGCTGTAACTTCTGGACTTCGAGTTGTTGATCAGGAGAAGCCAGCATTAAGCGTTCCTGATCAGCAGTAGGGTAGCCGAGAGACAACTGAAATAAAAAGCGATCCAACTGAGCTTCGGGTAAAGGATAGGTGCCTTCGTATTCGATAGGGTTTTGAGTAGCCAGGACAAAAAAAGGATTCGGTAAGAGATAGGTCTGCCCATCTAAAGTGACTTGTTTTTCTGACATGGCCTCAAGCATAGCTGCCTGCGTTCTAGGGGACGTGCGATTGATTTCATCTGCTAAAATGAGCTGGTTAAAAATAGGTCCTTTATGGAAATGAAACCTTTCTTTTTCGGAGTTGGGTGCCGAAAACCCAATAATGTCTGATGGGATTAAGTCAGGCGTAAATTGAATACGAGAAAAGTCTGCATCCAGACATTTAGCTATTGTTTTAATTAACAGTGTTTTTCCGACACCCGGAATATCTTCAAATAAAACATGACCGCCCGCTAGCATAGCAATGATTGTCAAACGTGTGGTGTCTTTCTTACCAATGACAATGCGGTCCACTGTTTCAATTAATGTATGCAGCTTATTTACGGACTGAAGTTTATCATGTGAGAAAGTCATAATGAGTCATCCTTAAATATAATTTATATAAGTCCTTTTCCTATCTTAAGGATACCATATGGGCTTGTAGGATGAATACTGGAGAACTTGAAATAGCAACAATTATATCGGGCCGAATAAGGATAGAAGAAAGCCGAAAAAAAGTGCTCCTGAGTCGGCAAAAGTTCAGTGAAAAAAAGATTTCGCATTTTTTGAAAAAAAGTATGAAATTCACTTGATTAACTCGCTCATTATATGTATACTATTAAAGGTGTCTGTGGAAGACGTCTTTTTTCTATGGAAAACAGCGAAGGAGTAAGCTTTCTTACCATTCGGTGACATGGGGGTCGAATCACAGAACCAGGGCTTCGAAGCGAGAGGTTGCGACACACCCGGATGCATTGCCATGGAGGGGTGACGTTGGAAATTTTCGTGGAGCTAGGTTTATTTCTTAAATAAGCGAAGGAGGGAAACACATGGCAAATCAAAAAATTCGTATTCGTTTAAAAGCGTACGAACATCGTGTACTTGATCAATCAGCAGACAAAATCGTTGAAACGGCAAAAAGAACTGGAGCGAGCGTATCTGGTCCAATTCCATTGCCAACAGAGCGTAAACTTTACACAGTTATCCGTTCGCCGCACAAGTACAAAGATTCACGCGAACAATTCGAAATGCGCACACATAAACGTCTTGTAGATATTGTTAATCCTACACCTAAGACAGTTGATGCGTTAACTAAACTTGACTTACCGTCAGGCGTAGATATTGAAATCAAACTATAATACATGAGCAAGTAATAAGTAATAAAAAATACAAATAATATAACGGAGGTGTACTCATGACCAAGGGAATCTTAGGAAAAAAAGTTGGAATGACTCAAATTTTTAGCGAAACAGGAGAATTAGTTCCTGTAACAGTAATCGAAGCACAACCAAACGTTGTCCTACAAGTTAAAACTGTAGAAGCTGACGGTTACAACGCTGTTCAATTAGGGTATGACGATAAACGTGAAGTTTTATCTAACAAACCAGCACAAGGTCATGTTAAGAAAGCTGACACGGCTCCTAAGCGCTTCATTAGAGAAATTCGAGATGCTGAGCTAGGGGACGTAGAAGTTGGGAACGAAATTAAAGTAGATACATTTGCAGAAGGCGACATCGTTGATGTCACAGGAACTTCGAAAGGTAAAGGATTCCAAGGGGTAATTAAGCGTCACGGCTTCAGCCGCGGACCAATGTCTCACGGATCTCGACACCACCGTAGTCCCGGATCAATCGGTATGGCTACTCATCCTGCAAAAGTATTTAAAGGCAAAAAAATGCCTGGTCGTAAAGGTGGAGACCTAGTTACTGTACAGAACTTAGAAATCGTACGTGTCGATACAGAGCGTAACGTTCTTCTTGTTAAAGGGAATGTACCAGGAGCTAAAAAGTCACTTGTACAAATTAAAACTGCTGTTAAAGCAGATAACAAGTAATAGAGTAGGAAGGGAGGACTAGCAGAATGCCAAATGTAACGTTATTTAAACAAGACGGAACGCAAAATGGTGAAGTAACATTAAATGATGCAGTCTTTGGTATCGAACCAAACGAAAGTGTTGTCTATGATGCAATCACCATGCAACGCGCTTCTTTAAGACAAGGAACACACGCAGTAAAAAACCGTAGCGCAGTACGTGGCGGAGGAGCAAAACCTTGGAGACAAAAAGGTACAGGACGTGCTCGTCAAGGATCTATCCGTTCACCACAATGGCGTGGAGGAGGTACCGTATTCGGACCAACACCTCGTTCATACAGCTACAACTTACCGAAAAAAGTTCGTCGCTTAGCTATCAGATCAGTTTTATCATCTAAAGTTTTAGATGAAGAGATTGTTGTAGTAGACGAATTGAACTTCGACGCACCAAAAACGAAAGAGTTCAGAGCGGTACTAAATAACCTTGATGTTAACCAAAAAGCTTTAGTTGTACTAGAAGATGGAAATGAATTCGCAAAACTATCTGCACGTAACATTCCAGGAGTGAAAGTTATCGCCCCTAACAATGTTTCTGTATTAGATGTTGTTGCGTATGACAAACTCATCTTAACGAAGGCTGCTCTGGAACAAGTAGAGGAGGCTCTTCAATAATGGATGCACGTGACGTAATCTTACGCCCGATAATCACAGAAGAATCAATGTATGCTATGGACGACAAAAAGTATACATTTGAAGTGAATGTTCGCGCTAAAAAACCAACAATCAAAAAAGCTGTCGAAGAATTATTCGACGTAAAAGTAGATAAAGTCAACGTTATTAATACAGCACCGAAACCAAAACGTATGGGACGTTACGAAGGTTATACTAAAAAACGTCGTAAAGCGATTGTGACTTTGACTGCTGATTCTAATGACATTGCACTATTCGGAGACGAAGAATAAAAGTAATGAAACAGAACGATTAAGAATCGTAATGAGTTTACAAGGAGGGGAATCACGTGGCGATTAAGAATTATAAAGCTACCACAAATGGACGTCGTAACATGACAGGGTATGATTTCGCTGAAATCACAACAGATAAGCCAGAAAAAAGCTTATTGAAACCAAACCCTAAACGTGCCGGACGTAACAATGCTGGTAAAATCACTGTCCGTCATCAAGGCGGAGGCCACAAGCATAAATACCGTGTAATTGACTTTAAACGTCAAAAAGATGGCGTTCGCGGTATTGTTAAAACTGTTGAATATGATCCAAACCGTTCCGCAAATATTTCTTTAATACAATATGAGGACGGAACAAAAGCTTACATTTTAGCTCCTAAAGGAATTAAAGTAGGCACAAGCATTTACTCTGGACCAGATGCGGATATCCAAGTAGGTAACGCACTTCCATTAACTAACATTCCAGTTGGTACGTTTGTACACAACATTGAGTTGAAACCTGGTAAAGGCGGACAAATGGTTCGTTCTGCTGGTACATCTGCTCAGGTGTTAGGTAAAGAAGGTAAATACGTATTAGTTCGTTTAAGTTCTGGTGAAAACCGTCTAGTTTTAGCAACATGTCGTGCGACAGTTGGTACAGTTGGAAATGAACAACACGAATTAATTAACATTGGTAAAGCAGGCCGTAGCCGCTGGTTAGGTAAACGTCCAGCCGTTCGTGGATCTGTAATGAACCCTAACGATCACCCACACGGTGGTGGAGAAGGTAAAGCGCCAATCGGTATGCCAAGCCCAATGTCACCTTGGGGCAAACCTACTCTTGGTAAGAAGACTCGTAAAGGGAACAAAAAGTCTGACAAATTAATCGTACGTCGTCGTAAGAAATAATAATTAGGCGAGTACTCTGTTTTAAAAATATAGAAATTATGGGACTATCCCAAAAGGAGGGCAATACATGAGCCGTAGTTTGAAAAAGGGACCTTTCGTCGATGATCATTTGATGAAAAAAGTTCGAGAAATGGACGACAAAAACAAACGTGTAATCAGAACGTGGTCACGTCGCTCAACAATCTTTCCGAACTTTGTTGGTCATACAATTGCCGTATATGATGGTAGAAAGCACGTACCAGTTTATATTCAAGAAGATATGGTTGGTCACAAACTAGGTGAGTTTGCACCAACAAGAACGTACCGCGGACACGGAAAAGACGACCGCGTAACTAGTCGCTAATAGCGAAGGGAGGATACATTCATGGCAGAAACAGTAACAGCAGCTAAAGCAACTGCTCGTATGGTTCGAATCGCACCACGTAAATCACGTTTGGTTGTTGATACCATTAGAGGGAAAAGTGCTGCAGAAGCTATTTCTATCCTTCGCTTCACTAACAGAGGAGCATCTGAAGCGGTAGAAAAAGTTTTAATGTCAGCAATTGCAAATGCTGAACACAATTACGATATGGATATTGAAGAATTAGTCGTAAGCGAAGCCTATGTCAATGAAGGACCAACTCTTAAAAGATTCCGTCCTCGTGCGAAAGGTGCAGCTTCACGTATAAATAAACGTACAAGCCACATTACAGTAGTGGTAACAGAGAAGAAGGAGGGGTAATCAATGGGACAAAAAGTAAATCCTCATGGACTGCGTGTTGGAGTCATCCAAGATTGGGACGCTAAATGGTACGCAGAAAAAGATTTTGCAGATAAATTACATGAAGACCTTGCTGTTCGTGAGCACATTGCTAAAAAATTAAGTGATGCCTCTGTTTCTCGTGTAGAAATCGAACGTGCAGCAAATAGAATCAACGTTTCTGTTCACACAGCTAAGCCAGGAATGGTCATTGGTAAAGGTGGATCAGAAGTTGATGCTTTAAGAAATGAATTAAACAACTTAACAAACAAACGAGTACACGTAAATATCGTGGAAATCAAAAAACCTGATATCGATGCAACATTAGTTGCTAAAAGTATCGCTGAGCAATTAGAAAACCGTATTTCTTTCCGTCGTGCGCAAAAGCAAGCTATTCAACGTGCTATGCGTCAAGGAGCTCAAGGAATTCGTACGTTAGTTGCCGGACGCTTAAACGGAGCAGACATTGCTCGTAGCGAAGGTTTTTCTGAAGGAACTGTTCCTTTGCATACACTTCGTGCAGATATTGACTTTGCAAACGAAGAAGCAGACACGACCTATGGTAAATTAGGAGTTAAAGTCTGGATTTATAAAGGAGAAGTTCTTCCTGAAATTAAAGAAGATAAGGAAGGAGGGAAATAATCAATGTTAGTACCTAAACGTGTTAAACACCGTCGTGAATTTCGTGGAAAAATGAGAGGCGAAGCAAAAGGCGGAAAAGAAATAGCATATGGACAATATGGATTACAAGCTATTGACTCTACATGGATTACAAGTAGACAAATAGAATCAGCTCGTATAGCGATGACTCGTTATATGAAACGTGGTGGGAAAGTGTGGATTAAGATCTTCCCTCACAAACCTGTGTCAGCTAAAGCAATTGGTGTTCGTATGGGTTCTGGTAAAGGAGCTCCTGAGAGCTGGGTATCCCCTGTCAAACGTGGAAAAATCATGTTTGAAGTAGGCGGAGTATCTGAAGAAGTCGCTCGCGAAGCATTGCGTTTAGCTTCACACAAACTACCAGTTAGAACTAGAGTAGTATCCCGTGAAGAAAGTGGTGACTCAAATGAAGGCTAGTGAATTAAAAGGCTTATCCACTACTGAATTAATCGAAAAAGAAGCAGAATACAAAGAAGAGCTATTTAACTTACGCTTTCAATTAGCTACTGGACAATTAGAAAACACCGCTCGTATCAAAGAAGTACGTAAAAACATCGCGCGTGTAAAAACTGTATTGCGTCAAGCTGAAACAGTTTAATCAATCAATAGTGTAATAGCTTATTCAAAGGAGGCTAAAAAATGGCTGAACGTAATGAACGTAAAGTGTATCAGGGAAAAGTCGTTTCTGACAAAATGGATAAAACCATCGTTGTAGAAATTGCAACTCAGAAGCAACACCGTAAATACCATAAACGTCTTAAATACTCAACAAAATTTAAAGCACATGATGAAAATAACACAGCTAAAACCGGTGACGTTGTTAGAATCATGGAAACTCGCCCATTATCTAAAGATAAACGATTCCGTTTATTAGAAGTGGTAGAAGAAGCAATTGTTTTATAAAAATAACCGGTAAACCGGCTGCAACACAACGAGAAGCAAATGCTTCATCGTGAGTTTGAAAGGAGGATCCTAACGTGATTCAAACAGAAAGTCGAATGAAAGTCGCTGACAACTCAGGCGCTCGTGAAGTGCTTGTCATAAAAGTTTTAGGTGGATCAGGAGCTAAAGCTGCTAATATCGGTGACGAAGTAGTCGTTTCAGTAAAACATGCTACACCAGGCGGCGTTGTTAAAAAAGGTGACGTTGTCCGTGCAGTAATTGTTCGTACGAAATCTGGTACTAGACGTCCAGATGGTTCTTACATTAAATTTGATGAAAATGCTTGTGTTATTATTCGTGAAGATAAAGCACCACGTGGAACACGTATCTTCGGACCAGTTGCGCGTGAATTACGTGATAATGACTTTATGAGAATTATTTCGTTAGCTCCGGAAGTTCTATAATTCCGATAAACGTCATAAGGAGGTGCGCTAGAGAATGTTTGTAAAAACTGGAGACAGAGTTAAAGTATTAGCAGGTAAAGACAAAGGCAAAGAAGGCAATGTTCTATCTGCATTACCAAAACAAAACAAAGTAATTGTTGAAGGAATCAACATAAACAAAAAACATACCCGTCCTACTGGTATGGGACAAGAAGGCGGAATTGTGGAGAAAGAAGCTCCGATTCACGTATCTAATGTTCAGTTAATTGATCCTAAAACAGGAGAATCTACTCGTGTAGGTTACAAAGTAGAAGATGGTAAGAAAGTTCGTTTCGCTAAAAAATCTGGCGAAGTTCTTTAAAATTAAAGTAGGAAAGGAGGGCATTCGTTTATGACACGCCTTAAAGAAAAATATAATAATGATGTACGACCATCATTAGTTGAAAAATTTGATTACAAGTCAGTCATGGAAGCACCTAAAGTTGAAAAGATTGTTGTCAACATGGGTGTTGGTGATGCTGTATCAAACACTAAAAACTTAGATAAAGCAGTAGAAGAATTAACGTTAATTTCTGGACAAAAACCAGTAGTAACTAAAGCTAAAAAATCTATCGCTGGTTTCCGTTTACGTGAAGGTATGCCAATTGGTACAAAAGTTACTTTACGTGGAGATCGTATGTATGATTTCTTGGATAAATTAGTTTCTGTTTCACTCCCTCGTGTACGTGACTTCCGCGGTGTAAGCAAAAATGCTTTTGACGGACGTGGAAACTACACATTAGGTGTTAAAGAGCAATTAATTTTCCCAGAGTTAGACTACGATGATGTTGACAAAGTTCGAGGAATGGACATTGTTATCGTAACATCAGCACAAACAGATGAAGAAGCTCGTGAGTTACTCGGACAATTGGGAATGCCGTTCCAGAGATAACCTAGAATACCTATTAGGAGGGTAATTGTAGAAATGGCTAAAAAAGCAATGATAGAAAAAAACAAAAAACCAGCCAAGTTTTCGACTCGTGAGTATACCCGCTGTGAACGTTGCGGACGCCCACATTCCGTATACAAAAAATTTAAGTTATGCCGTATTTGCTTACGCGAATTAGCATACAAAGGTCAAATTCCTGGCTTGAAAAAAGCAAGCTGGTAAAACGAAAACTGCCGTAAAGGAGGCTACACCGGATGGTCATGACAGATCCAATCGCAGATTTCTTAACACGTGTCCGTAATGCGAATAACGCACGTCACACGAAAGTGGAAATTCCTGCATCTAACTTAAAAAAAGCTATGGCCGACATCTTGAAATCTGAAGGTTTCGTTAAAGATGTTGAATTCGTGGAAGATGGCAAACAAGGCATCGTCCGCATATTCTTGAAATATGGTCAAAACAATGAACGTGTTATTACTGGATTAAGACGCATTTCTAAACCTGGTTTACGTGTTTACGCAAATGCAGAAGAAATGCCTAAAGTGTTAAACGGGTTAGGAATTGCTCTCGTTTCAACTTCAGAAGGCGTTGTAACAGACAGAACAGCTCGTGCTAAAAATATCGGAGGAGAAGTCCTCGCATACGTTTGGTAATCAGTAAGAAAGATGAAGGAGGTGCCGGACTTTGAGCCGTATCGGAAATAAAGTGATTACTATTCCAGAAGGCGTTGAAATCAACGTTGACGGAAATTTAGTAACTGTAAAAGGGAAAAACGGAGAATTATCTCGTGAAATCAGCCCTATCATTGATTTAAATATTGAAGATAACGAAATTACATTTACACGACCAGATGATTCTAAAGCAAGTCGTACAATCCACGGAACAACTCGTGCTATCGTGAATAACATGGTAGAAGGTGTAACAGATGGATTTGAAAAAGTACTTGAATTAAATGGTGTTGGTTACCGTGCACAAAAACAAGGAAACAAAATTGTAGTGAACGTTGGCCTATCTCACCCAGTAGAATTTGAACCAGTTGAAGGATTAACAGTAGACGTACCGTCTAACACAGTGATCTCAATCAAAGGTGCAAACAAAGAACACGTTGGAGCTTTAGCTGCCAGCATTCGTGCCGTACGTCCACCTGAACCTTATAAAGGGAAAGGTATTCGTTACAGAGGCGAATTCGTACGTCGTAAAGAAGGTAAAACAGGTAAATAATGAATTAAGTCAGAATCACCACTTTTTACAGATGGTATTCTACTTTTCATTGTACCTAACAGCCTGATATACTCATTTAATGAGATAAAGAATAAAGAGGTGACAATTGTGATAACAAAACCAGATAAAAACAAATTACGTCTGAAAAGACATAAACGCATTCGCAGAAATCTTTCTGGTACTGCTGAGCGCCCACGTTTAAACGTATTCCGTTCAAATAAAAACATCTACGCTCAATTAATTGACGATGTAGAGGGTGTAACGCTCGCAAGTGCATCTACTTTGGATACTGACGTTTCAGGCGATTCGAAAGTTGAAAAAGCTGCTGCAGTAGGAGAATTGATTGCTAAACGTGCTAACGAAAAAGACATTACTGAAGTTGTCTTTGACCGTGGCGGTTACCAATACCACGGACGTGTGAAAGCATTAGCGGACGCAGCTCGTGAAAATGGATTGAAATTCTAAGAAAAGGAGGAGTTTAAGTACATGACAACTCAAATTGATGCATCTAAATTAGATATTGAAGATCGCGTAGTCGAAATTAACCGTGTTACTAAAGTTGTTAAAGGTGGACGTCGTCTTCGTTTTGCTGCTTTAGTCGTTGTTGGAGATAGAAACGGACACGTTGGTTTTGGAACAGGTAAAGCTCAAGAAGTTCCTGAAGCTATCCGTAAAGCTATTGAAGACGCAAAAACTAATCTTGTGAAAGTGCCTATAGTTGGAACTACTCTTCCACATGAAGTTATTGGTACTCACGGTGGCGGTAAAATCATCATGAAACCAGCTGTAGCCGGTTCTGGAGTTTCTGCTGGAGGTCCCGTACGTGCTGTTTTAGAATTAGCTGGTGTACAGGATGTTTCATCTAAATCTGTTGGTTCTAGTTCACCAATCAATATGATTCGTGCAACGATTGACGGAATCAACCAATTAAAACGTGCAGAAGACGTAGCTAAATTACGTGGTAAATCTGTAGAAGAATTACTTGGATAAGGAGAGGGACACAATGGCAAACTTAGAAATCACATTAAAGCGTAGTTTGATTGGTCGCCAACAAAAACAAATCCAAGTGGTTAAATCATTAGGACTTAAAAAGACTAACGATACAGTTGTCAGAGAAGACAATGATTATGTAAGAGGCGCAATTAAACATATCGCTCATTTAGTAGAAGTAAAAGAAGTCTAAAGAGTATAGAGTCTAACTAAAGGAGGTGCCAGGATTTATGAAACTTCATGAATTAAAACCTGCAGAAGGATCTCGTAAAACACGCAATCGCGTAGGACGCGGGCCATCTTCTGGTAACGGAAAAACATCCGGTCGTGGACAAAAAGGACAAAAAGCACGTTCAGGCGGAGGAACACGTTTAGGATTTGAAGGTGGACAAACACCATTATTCCAAACATTGCCAAAACGCGGTTTCACTAACTACAACCGTAAAGAATATGCTATTGTTAACTTAGATACATTGAACCGTTTTGAAGAAGGAACTGAAGTTACTCCAGAATTACTAGTTGAATCAGGAGTAATCAAGAACGAAAAATCCGGTGTAAAAGTTTTGGCGAAAGGAAACGTCGATCACAAACTAACTGTGAAAGCACACAAGTTTTCTGCTTCAGCTAAAGAAGCTATTGAAACTGCCGGTGGATCAGTTGAGGTGATCTAAGGATGATCGAACTGATAAAAGGCGCATTCAGAGAAAAAGATGTTCGTAGTCGAGTGTTATTTACTTTAGGAATACTTTTAGTATTCCGACTTGGGACACATATAACTGTTCCAGGAGTCAATGCACAAGCATTAACAGAATTATCAGAAACAGGATTATTTAACTTGTTGGATACATTTGGTGGAGGAGCGCTCGGAAGTTATTCCGTGTTTGCCCTCGGGGTATCTCCTTACATCACGTCATCCATCGTCATTCAACTCCTGCAAATGGACGTTCTTCCTAAATTTAAAGAATGGTCAGAGCAAGGAGAAGTAGGACGTAGAAAGTTAAATCAAGCCACGCGCTATTTAACTATTGTCTTGGCTTTCTTCCAAGCAATAGGGATATCTTATGGGTTTAACGCATTAACTGGATTAGGATTAGTCAGAAATCCTGGCCCAGCTACATACATCACCATCGCTATCATCTTAACGGCTGGTACGATGCTTGTTATGTGGCTAGGAGAAATGATTACTGTGCATGGTTTCGGTAACGGAACATCATTGATCATTTTTGCCGGTATTGTTGCACGTATCCCACAAGATGTTTATCAATACTATAATGTGCAAATCAGAAACGCTGGAGACGAAATTGTTGGAACACTGATTCTAACAGCAGTCTTAGTCATTGGATTTGTATTACTTGTTATATTAGTCACTTATATGGAAAATGCGAAACGCAATATTCCAGTACGTTACTCTAAGCGTGCGACCACTTCGAAAGACAGTGCTGTCCTACCACTTAAAGTAAACTCTGCTGGAGTTATTCCAGTTATCTTTGCCAGTTCGTTCTTGATGACACCACAAATCATTCTAGGTTACTTTGCACAAGGCAATCAGAATGCTGGATGGTATCAAACGTTAAATAATATATTTAACTTACAAGAACCGGCCGGAGCTGTGTTATATACTGTCTTGATTATTTTGTTCACCTTTTTCTATGCCTTCATTCAGGTTAACCCTGAGAAAGCTGCAGAAAACCTACAAAAACAAGGTGGGTATATCCCAAGTATTCGACCAGGACAGGCAACTGAGAAGTATATTGGCTATATGCTTATTCGTCTAAGTACAGTTGGAGCGATTTATTTAAGTTTAATTTCATTGCTTCCGATTGTCGCTTCTTCCTTATTCAATCTTCCAAGCTCTATCGCACTCGGAGGAACAAGTTTGCTCATCGTAGTCGGTGTGGCGCTTGACTCTATGCGTCAACTTGAAGGGTTATTAAGTAAGAAGAGTTATCAAGGGTTCATTCAACGCACTTAAGCGAGTGAATGGGTTGAAATAAGACGATTTGCCCTGATTTACTAGAGAGTTGATTGGGTAAATCGATCTTTTTTCCATAACTCCTCAAGAGAGTGAATGACTAAAGGAGGCAACAAGATGAATTTAATCTTATTAGGTCTTCCCGGAGCAGGGAAAGGGACACAAGCTGCACGTATATCTGAACAGTATAATATCCCTCATATTTCTACTGGGGACATGTTTAGAGCAGCTATGAAAAACAAAACTGACCTTGGCTTAGAAGCTAAGAAATATATGGATGCAGGTGATCTGGTTCCGGATGAAGTAACAAACGGAATCGTAAAGGAACGCTTGCAGCAAGATGATGCTAAAAGAGGTTTTCTACTCGACGGGTATCCTCGTACATTGAATCAGGCCAGAGCATTGCAACAGGCACTTTCTTCTTCAAATAGAAGATTGCACCATGTCCTGTACATTAAAGTACCAAAAGATATTTTAATGGCGCGATTGACCGGTCGATTTATGTGTTCAAACTGTGGGGCGACCTATCATAAAGTCAACAATCCACCTAAAGTGGAAGGAACTTGTGATAAATGTGGCGCTCACGACTTCTACCAGAGAGAAGACGACAAACCTGAAACAGTTCAAAACCGAATTGACGTCAACGAAGAACAAACAGAAATTCTCGCGAAGCATTATGCTGAGCAGGGACTAGTCCGTGAAGTGGACGGAGAAAAAAATCCAAAAGAAGTATTTAATGACATTAAGGACATATTAAAATAATTGTCCGCTAATGTGTAAGATTCCTTGCGGAAGCAATGTATATGTGGTATAATATTTCGAGCGTCAATTAGGCGTTTTAAATTAATTATACAAAAAACTAGTGAGAAATGCCTTTCTCACTTTATTTCATGTGTACAGAAGCGATATATCAAAGGAGGAAACCAGGCGTGGCAAAAGATGATGTTATTGAGATTGAAGGAACTGTCCTAGAAACTTTGCCTAATGCAATGTTCAAGGTTGAATTGGAAAACGGGCACGAAATTCTAGCGCACGTTTCTGGCAAAATTCGTATGAATTACATCCGGATTCTGCCTGGGGATAAGGTAACGGTTGAGATGTCTCCATATGATTTAACACGTGGACGCATTACGTATCGATTTAAATAAACTTAGGACTCCGAAGAATTCAAGGAGGGAAAGTTCATGAAAGTAAGACCATCAGTCAAGAAAATGTGTGACAAATGTAAAGTGATTCGTCGTAACGGCCGTGTAATGGTTATTTGCGAAAATCCTAAGCATAAACAACGTCAAGGATAATTTAACAGGAGGTGCTCATACATGGCTCGTGTAGCAGGAGTAGATATTCCACGTGACAAACATGTGGTAATTTCATTAACGTACATCTACGGTATTGGTAAAACAACAGCTAAACAAGTATTGGAAGCTGCTGGTGTTCCAGAAGAAACCCGTGTACGTGAATTAACAAACGATCAGTTAGATGCAATCCGTGCTGAAGTAGATAAACTTAAAATTGAGGGAGATCTTCGTCGTGAAGTGAACCAAAATATTAAACGTTTAATCGAAATTGGATCATACCGTGGCATTCGTCACCGTCGTGGTTTACCAGTACGTGGTCAAAACACTAAAAACAATGCGCGTACGCGTAAAGGACCAGCTGTATCAATCGCTGGTAAGAAAAAATAATTACCGTTAGTTAGGAGGTCAAGATATATATGGCTAAAACAAAAAGCCCAGCTCGTAATCGTAAACGTAGAGTCAAAAAGAATATTGAACACGGAGTTGCTCATATCCGTTCAACATTCAACAACACAATTGTAATGATAACCGACGCAAACGGAAATGCAATTTCATGGTCTTCTGCAGGTGCTCTAGGATTTAGAGGTTCTCGTAAATCTACACCATTTGCTGCTCAAATGGCTGCTGAAGCTGCTGCAAAAGTTGGAATGGAAAATGGCATGAAGACAGTTGAGGTTTCTGTTAAAGGACCTGGTTCTGGTCGTGAAGCGGCTATTCGTTCTTTACAAGCTACTGGACTAGAAGTAACTGCAATTCGTGACGTAACACCGATACCACACAACGGTTGCCGTCCTCCAAAACGTCGTCGCGTATAATTAACACTAGATGTCGTTTTAGGATAACGTGGACTAACGTTTTGAAAGGGGTAAACGGATTAAATGATCGAAATTGAGAAGCCGGTTATAGAAACTGTTGAGATCAGTGAAGATGGAAAATTCGGTAAGTTTGTCGTAGAACCGCTTGAGCGAGGATACGGAACCACTCTTGGTAACTCACTGCGTCGAATTTTATTATCGTCTTTACCTGGTGCTGCCGTCACAAATATACAAATCGATGGCGTTTTACATGAATTCACTGCGATCGATGGGGTTGTAGAAGACGTTACTGCCATCATTTTGAATTTAAAAAAACTCGCACTTAAGCTGTATTCTGATGAAACAAAAACCATTGAACTGGATGTTGAAGGACCAGCTACTGTAACAGCGGCTGATATTATATTTGACAGTGATGTCGAAATAATGAATCCTGATTTATATATTTGTACTGTCTCTGAAGGTGGTCATTTACATGCCCGTATGGAAGCAGAAAAAGGCAGAGGGTATGTGCGCGCTGAACACAACAAGCACGAGGATATGCCAATTGGTGTATTGCCGGTTGATTCGATTTATACCCCAATCAACCGAGTGAACTACCATGTTGAAAATACACGTGTGGGAGAAAGAAACCAGTATGACAGGCTAACGCTTGATGTATGGACAGATGGATCTATTTCTCCAGAAGATGGTGTCAGCTTAGCAGCTAAAATAATGACTGAACATCTGAACATATTCGTTAACTTAACAGAAGAAGCCCGTGAAGCGGAAATTATGGTTGAAAAAGAAGAAACACAAATGGAGAAAATGCTTGAGATGACTATCGAAGAGCTTGATTTATCTGTGCGTTCTTACAACTGTTTGAAGCGTGCTGGGATTAATACTGTTCAAGAGTTGACAAACAAAACAGAACCAGAAATGATGAAAGTCCGTAACTTAGGACGTAAATCTCTGGAAGAAGTTAAATTGAAATTAAACGAGCTTGATTTAAGCTTACGTGAAGAAGATTAAGCATTAATCTCTTATGGGATTAATGGTAGACATGCCGCCTTCAACTAGGTTGATAGGGGTATGGTAATTTTGTAGTTAAGGGAGGATTTCGAGCAATGGCTTACCGCAAATTAGGACGTAAAAGTGCACAACGTAAAGCGTTACTGCGTGATTTAACTTCTGATTTATTAATTAATGAACGTATTACAACTACTGTAACTCGTGCAAAAGAAGTTTCATCAATGGCTGATAAAATGATATCTTTAGGTAAACGCGGAGACTTGCATTCACGTCGCCAGGCTGCTCAATTTGTTCGTAACGAATTAGCAACTGTATCTGAAACAGAAGACGAAATCGTAGTACAAACAGTTTTACAAAAATTATTTGACGATTTAGGCCCTCGTTTTGCAAACAGAAACGGCGGATACACTCGTGTTTTAAAAACAGAACCTCGTCGTGGTGACGGAGCTCCAATGGCTGTTTTAGAATTAGTTGAAAAAGCAGCAGTAGCTGAAGAAACAACTGAAGAAGACGCTGAATAATTCAGTAAAAGTTTAAATACTAAACCAAAATCACTTTTTGGATGTATGATGAGCGTTATGATGATGGAAATAGTTCCAAGTGTCTAGCTCAGTTTCTCCCAGAGGAAACCCTCTGGGAGGAGCCATATATCATTAAGTGTTTTTTTATTGGAAATAAACCTACATAGTGAAAAAGCAAGATCCCTGCTTTCATGAGAAAGCGTACGTAACATTTTTCTATTGTTATCACAGGCCTTTTTTGGTAATCTTGTACTGTTGAGTTCCTGTCAAGACACCTTAATATAAAGGATTGTATTTCCCTTATATGGATTAAATAAAAAGTTGAGGGTACCTATTATGTCAGAAATTATTAATGTTCAAAATATATCATATAAATATACAGATGAGGATCAGCGTCCTGCCTTACAGGATGTTTCTTTTTCAATTAATAGAGGCGAATGGGTAGCGATTATTGGACCCAATGGCTCTGGTAAATCTACCTTAGCTAAAACGATTAACGGGCTGATTGAACCGGATCATGGCCAAGTGACTGTTGGGGGACTTCCTTTGAATGAAGAGAATGTCTGGTCCATTCGTCAAATGGTTGGCATGGTTTTTCAAAATCCAGACAACCAGTTTGTCGGTTCGACCGTTCAAGATGATGTGGCTTTTGGTCTTGAAAATTTAGGTGTACCGAGAGAGGATATGATTGAGCGCGTGCGTTCGGCACTGGAAAAAGTGAACATGCTTGAGTTCGCTGAAAGAGAACCGGCTCGTTTATCTGGCGGACAAAAGCAGCGTGTAGCCATAGCCGGTATTGTTGCTCTGAGACCAGATATTATGATTTTGGATGAAGCCACCAGTATGCTTGACCCTCAAGGCCGTGAAGAAGTGTTACGGACAGTGAAAGAAGTGAAGGAACAAGAAAATCTGTCTGTTTTATCGATTACCCATGATATTGATGAAGCAGCCGAGGCTAACCGAATACTTGTTATGAGAGACGGGCAAATGATTCAAGAAGGGACACCTGAAACCATCTTTTCTTATGGGGAAGAGCTCATTAAAATGGGCTTAGATTTACCCTTTCCGGAACGCTTGAAGGCATCTTTGAAGAAACAAGGCGTAGCTGTGCCTGATGATTATATTACCGAAGAAAGGATGGTGGACTGGTTATGGACATACGTTTCCAAGAAGTAGGCTATACCTATCAAAAAGGGACACCTTTTCAAAGTCGTGCCCTGCACGATATTAATCTGTCCATCAAAGACGGGTCTTTCACAGCATTGGTCGGTCATACAGGGAGTGGAAAGTCGACGGTTTTGCAGCACCTTAATGCTCTGAAAAAGCCAACGACTGGTACAGTCACCATTGGAGACCGAGTGATTTCTAATTTTTCAGAAGATAAAGGTTTAAAAACGTTGCGTAAACGAGTTGGGATCGTCTTTCAGTTTCCAGAAGCGCAACTATTTGAAGAGACTGTCGGTAAAGACATCGCCTTCGGGCCTAAAAACTTTGGCCTATCTGAAGAAGAAGGACTAGCAAAAGCAAAAGAACTTTTGCCTTTAGTGGGACTAGATGAAAGCTTTTTAGAGCGTTCGCCTTTTGATTTATCTGGAGGGCAGATGAGACGAGTGGCCATAGCGGGTGTTTTAGCGATGGAGCCGGAAGTACTGGTTTTAGATGAACCAACAGCTGGCTTGGACCCTCAAGGTCGAAAAGAAATCATGGATATGTTTTATTCTTTGTATCAAAATAAAGGACTAACGATTGTTTTAGTCACTCACCAGATGGATGATGTGGCAGAATATGCCGATCACATGATTGTGTTAGAAGGGGGAACGGTTAAAAGAGAAGGTTCCCCGCGTGAGTTATTCAAGGAAGCTGGCTGGCTTTCTAGTATGCAGCTAGGGGTACCGTCAACGGTTCGCTTTGCGCATGAATTAGAAGAAAAGTTTCAATGGACATTTGATCCGCTTCCTTTGACGACAGATGAACTAGCGGAACAGATGATTCAAAAGTTAGGGGATAGTGCAGGTGATGTCTTATGATGGAAAAACTCATATTTGGACGCTATATTCCAGGGAACTCTTTTATCCATCAGCTGGATCCGCGAGCCAAACTATTAGGCGCTATATGGTTCATTGTTATTATTTTTCTAGCTAATAACTGGCTTACCTACGTAGCCTTAATCTTGTTTGTCTTACTGGCAGTTAAACTATCAGAAATCAGCCCGCGCTTTTTCATTAATGGAGTGAAGCCACTCATATGGCTCATTTTATTTACAGTGATTCTGCAGGTGCTCTTTACGAGTGGGCAAACCATTTGGTTTAGATTCGGACCTGTAGTGATTTCTCAAGAAGGGGTGCTCAACGGAGTCTTTATTTTCTTCCGTTTTGTCCTCATTATATTTATGTCAACCATCCTGACATTGACGACCATGCCTCTGTCCTTGACTGATGCGATTGAATACTTGCTTAGACCATTAAATGCGATAAAAGTCCCTGTTCATGAAATAGCTCTGATGCTGTCAATTGCCTTGCGATTCGTTCCAACGCTTATGGATGAGACGGAAAAAATCATGAACGCTCAACGGGCACGAGGGATTGATTTTGGGGAAGGAAATATCTATCAGCAAATGAAAGCCATCGTTCCGTTACTCATTCCTTTATTCGTCAGTTCCTTTAACAGAGCGGAAGAATTAGCGACTGCTATGGAAGCACGTGGCTACCAGGGCGGCGAAGGACGGACGAAATACCGTCAATTAGACTGGGTTAGCCGGGATACAACGGTCATGGTTGCCTTTGCTTTATTAACAGGAGTATTATATATATTAAGAGGGTAAAGATGAAAATCTTTATCCTTTTTTCTTAGGAAAAGAACCATATCAATTAACTGAGAAAAATAACCGGGCCGAGTTAATCGAGCTGAGACTATCTTAATCAACTCATGGGAAATATTGTATTGAGTTAAATGAGCTGGAGCTATCTCAGTCAACTCAAGAGAAAAGCTATAATGAGTTAATCGAGATGAGCAAAAGCAAAAGACCTCAGTCTGTAGAATAAACTAAAAGGAAGATAGACGTGAAAAAAACACGGTATAAAGTAACAGTCGCCTATGACGGCACACACTTTTCAGGCTATCAAGTACAGCCAAATGCGCGCACCGTTCAAGGGGAACTGGAAAAAGCATTAATAAAAATAGCTAAAGGAGAAAACATTCGTGTTCATGGAGCTGGTCGAACAGATGCCGGCGTCCATGCTAGAGGGCAAGTGATTCACTTTGACTTGCCGTTTTACATCCATCCTAAAGGCTTATTGACCGGTTTAAACACATCTACGCCAGAAGATGTCACTATAGTGGATGTAGAAGAAGCAGAAGCAGATTTTCATGCCCGTTACTTAGCTAAAGGAAAAATGTACACTTATCGAGTAGATAACAGCCGATTTGCGGATCCTTTTAAAAGGTTATATGCCTACCATCACCGTTACCCGATGGAGAGGAAAAGAGTAGAAAAAGCTTTAAAGCATATGGAAGGCACGCATGATTTTACAAGCTTTGCTTCCACTCACTCAGACAAAGAAGATAAAGTCCGCACAATCTATCAAGCGCGTGTCTCAGTGGATGAAGAAACGAATGAATGGCTATTTACCTTTGTAGGGAATGGATTCCTGTACAATATGATACGCATCTTGATGGGAACCCTCCTTGAAGTAGCTGATGGCAGAAGAGAAGCAGATGATATCCCATCTATCATAGAAGCCAAAGATAGAGAATCAGCGGGATTGACCTTATCACCAGTCGGTTTGTGCATGGAAAAAGTGTACTATGAGGGCCAAGAGATGCCCGGAACTCTGAAGGAGGATCATCATGATTAGAAAGCAGCTCACTATCACAGGACTGACCATGGACGTATCCTATACCCCAAAAGAATTGGAAACAGTCTTTCTGCCGATGCTCCAACACTTTACCCAATTAAGAGAGAAGAAAAAGAGCCGGGTGATCATTTACTTGGCAGCCCCGCCCGGCGCAGGCAAAACAAGCTTATCTCTACTTTTGGAAGACATCTATAAAGAAAGCCCAAGACCCTATACCTTTCAATCTCTCTCAATGGACGGCTTTCACCATACCAACAGCTACCTGACGAGCCACTACACAGAAATTAACGGCAAACAGACCCTGTTAAAGGAGATTAAAGGTAAACCTGAGACCTTTGATTTAAAGAGTCTCACACGAGCGATTCAAGCGCTTCATAAAGGTGAAGCTGTCGAGTGGCCTATTTATAGCCGAAGTTTACATGATGTGTCCGATGAGACCACTAAAGTGGATGCCGACATTATCTTGATTGAAGGGAACTACCTGCTTCTGGACCAGGAGGGGTGGAAAGACTTGGTCTCCTATGCTGACTTGAGGGTGTTTTTGACAGCACCTAGAGAATTATTGAAAAAACGTATCATTGAGCGCAAGTTAAAAGGTGGCCATATAAAAGAAGAAGCGATGGCTCACTATGAAAGAGCAGACTTGCCCAATCATCATTTAATTATGAACCAGTCTCAGAAGGCGGATTGGGTTTTAGTTTTAAATGAAGAGGAAGAATGGACCATAAAATAAAAAAGCACCCCGAGGGGTGCTTTTAGTCTGTAATCTCAACAGAATAGGGGACTTCTGACATAGTTAGAAAGGTGATCACTTGATTAAATATTCTTCTTCTGAATTCTTTTTCTTCTTCTTGAGAAGTAGTTTCAAGGAATGCTTCATATCCTATATTGTCCTTTTCTGATTCCTTTAAAGGGTTAGATACTGCTCCTTGCTTGGTGGTTAATGCGCTTATTAAAGCAATAAAGTTTAAAACAGCAATTTGAGTAATTTGTTTTTCTTTTTCTGAGACAATCGAATCCTGACTTACGGGTTTTATATTTATTTGCATATGCTTGTGTGCTCCTAGTCTGTAAAGTTATCGAAGTAGCCTTGGATATAAACGAAAGGCGTGCCTTTATCTCCGCTTCCTGAAGTTAAATCAGCGAGTGAGCCAATTAAATCAGTAATCTGTCTGGGAGTAGTCCCTTGTGCTTCCATAGCTCCGACTAAATCGTCTTCTTTGTTTTGAATATGTTCTGAAATGGCGGCTTTTAATTCGTCTCCTCTTAGATGAGAAAAATTGTTATCGGCTAAATATTTGAGTTTCACTTCGTTAGGTGTGCCGTCTAGACCGCTTGTATAAGCTGGAGAGACGACCGGATCAGCTAGTTCCCAAATTTGTCCGACTGGATCTTTAAAGGCCCCGTCTCCGTTAATCATGACTTCAATGGTTTTGCCTGTTTTTTCTTTGATTTTAGCTTGGATTCCCTCAACAATCGGTTGCCCGTTATAAGGGAATAACTTAACTGATTCTTCCGTTGCTTTGTTGGATCCCAGCAAGCCATACGCTTCGTTAAAGCCACTGCCATCCACCGATTCAGATAAGATGTGTTCTAAACCGTAGACCTTTTCCGCTCCAGCCTGTCTGATTTGACGCATGGTTCGGTGGCGGCTATGAATATCACAGGCTAAAACATTTGGAGTATATTTTAAAATCGTTCGGGGATCATTTGAAAAGATGACTTCACATTCTGCCCCTTCTTCTTCAACGAGTGACCGGTAATACTCGATATAATCTACCCCTGTAAAGGCATGCTTTTTATAGCCGAAATGTTTTCTGAATGTTTCTTCTGTTAAGACATCAGACCAGGGATTGACCTTCGCCTCATCTAATTCATCTAAAGATACTAAATGATTGCCTACTTCATCTGAGGGAAAGCTGAGTAACAAGACCACTTTTTCCGTTCCTCTGGCAATGCCTCTAAGCAAGTTTGAGAAACGGTTCCGGCTTAAAATCGGAAAAACAACACCGATGGGTTCTCCATTAAATTTTTGTTTTATATCTGTGGCAATATGGTCTAAAGTAGCATAGTTTCCTTGCGCACGTGCGATCACGGATTCTGTGATTGTAACGACATCACGGTCTCTAATCTCATATCCTTCAACTTCCGCTGCCTTCAATACGGTGTCCACGACAATGTCCACCATATTATCTCCTTCGTTAACGATTGGACCACGAAGTCCACGTACTACTGTGCCTACTGCTCTTTCCATATTAAATCTCTCCTAAATTAGAGTTATCATTTTTACAAGTTTGGCCTTGCAAACTCCAATGATAGTATACCGATAACCAGCAGAAAAATAAATCATTTTTACTATTGTTTTATCCCGTTCTCATCAATCAGCCTATGCTATACTAACAGTAGAAAAAAGGAAAGAAAGTAGGGCACAAAATGGTTGATACTATTATTAAAAAAACATCTTATCCGCATACGGTGAAATCCATAGCTGAAGATTTGAAAATACTTGGTGTAAAAGAGGACAGTATTCTATTAGTACATAGTTCCTTGTCTCAAATGGGGTGGGTTAACGGAGGAGCCATGGCTGTTGTGGAGGCCTTGATGACAGTCGTGGATAAAGAGAAGGGCTGCCTTGTCATGCCGAGTCAGACCATGGACTGGAGCGAACCATCCAAGTGGGACCATCCAGCCGTGCCTCAAAAATGGTGGGAGGCCATCCGAGAAACGATGCCTGCCTTTGATAAAGACAAAACCCCTTGCTTAGCCATGGGTGTCATTGCGGACTTGTTTCGAACCTACCCAGACGTCAAACGAAGCAGCCACCCGGGAGTTTCCTTTACAGCATGGGGAAAGCATGCCGATTATATTACAGTGGACCATGCGCTGAATTTTGGCTTAGGAGAAGAGTCTCCATTAAAGAAGCTATACGAACTGGATGCGAGTGTCCTAGCCATTGGAACGGATTACGATACCTCTACGGCTTTCCATTTAGGAGAATACCGAGCGCCTAACCCTCCTTTGCAAACAGAAGGCACAGCTCTGATGGAAAATGGCAAGCGCGTTTGGAAGATTTATACAGATATTGAAATGGATGAAGAACAGTTTCTAGTCATCGGAAAACAAATGGAAAAAGACAGGCAAGTCCAGATAGGCATTGTTGGAGATGCCAAGTCTCGCTTGTATTCTGTCAGAGAAGCAGTCGACCGCTCAGAAGTGTATTTCACTGACTTTAGAAGAAAGTAAGACCCTCCTTATCTTGAATGCTTTATTCTAGAATTTAGACGGTTGAAGGATTAAGATAGAACTAACGTTTAAAGGATAAAACAATCACGATGAAAAGGAGTGCCATAACCCATGAGATATGGTGACGATTATAAAAAGTTACCGGTGTATAGTAAAGAGTCAGGTAAGGGCGTAGAAGTGACAGAGGATGTTTATGTTTTTACCGACCAAATTGTAAACCTGATTTTTATAGGGAAACCCGGAGATGAGAGTTATGTTATCATTGATGCCGGCATGCCCAAAAGAAGTGAGACCATTATTCAAGCGGCTGAAGACCGGTTCGGAACGGATGCTAAGCCGCGTGCTATTATTTTAACGCATGGGCATTTTGATCACGTCGGTTCAGTCATAGAATTGATTGAAAAATGGAACAGCCCGGTTTACGCTCATACAAAAGAATTTCCTTATCTGACAGGCAAAAGAGCTTACCCCGAACCCGATTATAAAGCAGATGGAGGAATGGTTGTCAAAGCGTCTAAACTGTTTCCGACGGACCCGATTGATTTGGGGGACAGGCTTCATCCTCTGCCAGAAGACGGAACCGTTCCGCATCTAGCTGAATTCAAATGGCTGCCTGTTCCGGGACACACAGAAGGACAAGTGGCCTTATTCCGAGAAACAGATCGCCTACTCATCGCAGCCGATGCCTTTGTGACAACCGAACAGGAAAGTTTGTATTCTGTATTAACTCAGAAAGAAGAAGTGAGCGGACCGCCACGTTACCTTACGCCAGATTGGACGGCTGCCAAACTTTCTTTTGAAAAATTAGTTCACTTAAATCCCTATCATGCCATTACCGGCCATGGCAAACCCATGAGCGGAGACAAACTAAAAGATGGGATGAACCATGTGTTAAACAACTGGGAAGAAGTCGCTTTACCCGATAAAGGAAAGTTTGTGGAGGATTAAATCATTAACTCAAGAATAAAATGAGAAATCTGAGCTAACCTTACAGGAAGAAATCTACCAGTTATGTTTTTTAATACTAAACTACTGTTGACGGTGGTAGAACCAACTAAGACTAATACCTATAGAGGGGGTACGCAGTTCACTTTTGCTGCCTATCTTTCTATAAAGCAGACTTATAGAATAATAGCATTACGAGACTTTCCGACATTTTTGGGAAGTCTTTTTTTTTGATGAGGATATGCTTCTAAGTGTTCACTTTATTGCAACAAGTATTGTTGCTAAAAAATGCATTTTAGCGCTTACAATTCTGTGCTATACTTTTTTCAAAGATAGAAGAAAGGTGGAGAGAGATGAGTTCAAATCCTAAAAGTCGCTTGCTTAAACTGCTCGTAGAATCAGAACAATTCGAACCAGCTGGCGAGTATGCCAAGAAATTGTCCGTTTCTTCTCGCACTCTTTATACCTATTTGGATGAGTTAGAATCGGCGCTGGATAGCAGTACTGTTAAGTTAGAAAAAAGACCGGGAGTAGGTATTCGGTTGAAAGGGAAGAGAAAAGACAAGGATCGTTTAATGTATACCCTAAACCTGAATCCATTCCTAGAAATTGAGCCAGAAGAAAGGCAACATACTATTTTAAAGAAACTTCTAAACGGTGAGCGTCTATCTTATTCCCAGCTTTCTAAGGAGTACTATGTCAGCCGTTCAACGGTAGTGAAAGATATTAAAGCAGTAAAAGAAACTTTTTTTGGAGAAGACATTCAGAGGGCATCCAATCATGAAGGGTCTGTCATTGTAGGAAGCGAACAGTCGATTCAAAAAGTGTGGAGCAAGTTGTTACGATACAGATTCGAAAAAAATTATCATCATCCTCCTATTAACCTTAGTTCTTATGCCTCATTTATTAAAGAAGAATTAAACCTCCATTCTTTAATCAGCCAAACACTGGTTTCTGAAGTAGAAAGGCTGGGGCTCAAGTACAATATAGCCGATTACTACCGAATAAATTTGTTCGAATCCTTTATGATTCTTTATTACCGTATCCGTTTAGGTTTTCACCATGGTCAGGCAGAAGGATATATTTTTGAACGCATAAGTGAACTTGAAACCTTTCATATCGCTAATGAACTAACTGCATTTGTAAAAAATAAAACAGGTATTTCATGCACACTAGAAGACACTCTCTACGTCAACCAATGTTTAATAGCGAATGGGATTTCCCAATTAGCCGAGACTACGTATAACCAGTATTATGAATCACTCGCCGAGGATATGATTCAAAAAATTGGAAGTATGCTGAACGAAGATTTGTCTCAAGACCCGCAACTTAAAAGAGGCTTGCTCAATCATATTATCCCGATGTCGTTTCGACTTAAAAATGATATTCCCCTTCAGAATCCTTATATTCAAGAAATAAAAAAGCAGTACTCTTTAATGTTTCACCTGACTTGGTATAGTGTGATTGATTTTGAACAGGAAATAGGAAAGAAAATACCTGAAGATGAGATTGCTTTTTTAATGATCCATTTCCAATCTGCTCTTGAAAGAAGAACGAACATCAAAAAAGTTCTCATTGTCAGTCAGACAGGGACACTGACAACAGAACTATTGGAAAGACGGATTAAACACGTACTACCCAGTGCCCATATATATGAAATCATGCCAAAAGAAAAAATGGAGCATGCCAACTTATCTAAAGTAGATTTAATTATATCCACTGTGCCGATTCAACTGGAATCAACTCCCGTACTCTATTTGTCGACTATCCCTTCAGATAAAGAATTGAAAGAATTAGAGAAAAAGGCCAGTACTCTATTAATAAGTCAATCAGGTCTCACCCACCATCCAGCTGTATATGAACAAGAGCACCCGTTTATTTCATCGTTGAGAAAGCGGTTTAAAATCATTAAAGGGCGATCTGAAACTGTAAAGGAAGCTATCAGCCTTCTTGTTCAGCCTTTAGAAAATGAAGAAAAAGTAACTCCTGACTATCTGGATTCTGTTTTTGACAGAGAAGAGATGTCCTCAACAGCTTTTGAAACAGGAGTCGCTATCCCTCACGGTAATCCAGCATATGTTAATGAAACGACTGTTTCTATCCTAATTAATGAGACTAAAATACCATGGGGAACAGAGAAAGTTGATATAGTCATATTAATTTCAGTGTCTAAAGCGGATATGAATTATATTAGCTTTTTTATAGAAAGAATATACGAGGTGATGCAGTCAAGAGAGAATGTAGAACGGGTCTTCTTTAACCAGCCAGACTCAGCCATATATCGCTATTTGGCAAACTATCATTAAAAAGGAAGGGAAGCTTATGCTTAGGGAATATCTTACAAAAGAAACCATGCAGCATGCCGACAAGATGGAAGATTGGGAAAAAGCCATTGCCTTTGCTGCTGACCCACTACTAAAAAAAGGAGTGATAGAAAAAAGCTATATTCAAGAGATGATTAATAGTGTGGAAGCAAACGGGCCTTATATTGTACTGAAAGATTATTTCGCTTTACCTCATGCCAAGGCGGGGAAAGGCGTGAATGAAGTTGGCTTGGCTTTACTGACTTTGGATGAACCGGTTGACTTAAAAGGGAATCCTGTAAAAGTATTTTTAGTCCTGGCAGCGGTAGACTCTACCTCTCATTTAGAAGCATTGTCAGAAGTATCTGAATTATTGATGGATGAGGAAGTTTACGCCATCTTTCTATCAGGGAATCATGAAAAATTACTCAATATAATAGAAAAAGGAGAGAAATAAAATGAAATTTTTAGCAGTGTGTGGATTTGGTGTCGGATCGTCAATGGTATTGAAAATGTCTATAGAAAAAGCTGCCAAAGAGCGGGGAATTGAGTGTGATGTAGAAAATACGGATTTAAGTTCCGCTAAAGGGAGTGATGCGGATGCGATATTTACCAGTCAGGAACTAGGAGACGATTTAAAATCTTCGACTAAATCACCGGTTTATCCGATAAAACGCTATATGGATAAGGAAGAAGTAGGAGCTGCATTAGATGACTTTTTAGCTAATCATGCGAAAGGATGATAACACATGCAAGGAGTATTAGATTTTCTAACAGATTATATACTGCGTAACCCACCCGTTTTACTCGGTTTGATTGCAGCAATAGGGTTGATTATACAAAGGAAAAATATAGCAGATATTGTGAAGGGTTCTTTATCAGCAGCCTTCGGTATGCTTATTTTGGATACAGGGGTCGGTTTAATTGTTGGCACCATTGCTCCTATTAATGATGCTTTCCAAGAAACTATTGCAGGGGGAGCAGAAGTAGGAGAAGCGCTTAGCGATGTGACATTTACAGCGGATTATGGGGGAGAAGTAGGCCTGGCCATGTTTGTCGGCTTGATTCTTCATTTACTCATTGCTCGCTTTACTCCGGTTAAAACCATTTTCCTAACCGGTCATATGCTATGGTGGTTCCCGTTTATATTCGTTGCAGCGGGAGTTGAAGGAGGACTATCAGGCTTTGCATTGATTGCCTTCGGAGCTGTGTTGTCTGCTTTATATTGGTCGTTTATGCCATGGATTATGCGCAAATATATTTGGGATGTCACAGAAGACGATTCCTTCCTTATCGGACACCCAACAGGTATTTTAAGTTTGATTTCAGGCTTTGTGGCTAAACGTGTAGGAAATAAAGAACGCTCAACAGAATCATTAAATGTACCAAAAAGCTTGTCTTTCTTCCGTGAGATATCTGTCATGGGTGCCATTGTTATCTTTATTATGTATATTATCATGTCCTTTATCACTCCAGAAATTGTAGCTGAAGGAGACAATCCTTTCTTTACTGCTATTACACAAGGGATTACCTTTGGTGCGGGCTTAATCATCATGCTTCATGGGGTACGTATGTTAATTAACCAGATCATCCCTGCATTCCAAGGGATTTCTGAGAAAGTTATTCCGGGAGCTGTTCCAGCCTTTGATGTTCCGATTCTATTTAACTATAAACCGAACGCTGTTATCTTAGGTTTTATTGTAGCGATGATTACATCAACTGTTATGATTCTAATCGCTAATGCTACAAACTTATTTGGGGTTATCTTAATTCCACTTGTTGTCACATCTTTCTTTGAAATGGGTGGAGCGGCCGTCGTTGGAGAAGGGCAAGGAGGCTTGCGAGGTGCCATTATAGGGACCGTTGTGTCGGCTATAGTAATGGTTGGCTTAATGGGTATATCCGTTATAGTTTATGAAACGACAATACGAAACTGGATGCTTATTTTTGGTGGAAATGACTTCTCCTTATTTGGGCCATTAGCTAGCTGGTTAGCCCAATTACTTTCAGGGGTGGTAGGCTAATGTTTGATTACTTCAAGGGAATTAGAGAAATACTGGATACTGTTGAGAAAGAAGAAAAGGAAGCTATAGAAAAAGCGGTCACAGTCCTAACAGAAGCTGTCGAAAAGAAACAGTCCCTCTTTGCTTTTGGAGCAAGCCATGCAGGCATACTCACTCAGGAGTTGTATTATCGTGCAGGAGGATTAATGGTTATTAATCCCATATTTGGGGAAAGTATTCTCCTAGATGTAGAGCCAATTACGCACACAAGCCAAATGGAGCGGTTAATGGGTTATGGCACTGCCTTAGCTAACAAAACGCCTTTTAAAAAGGGAGACGTGCTCCTTTTGCACTCGGTTTCCGGTCGTAATCCGGTGACCATCGAACTAGCACTGGAAGCCCAAAAAAGGGGGGTCACCACTATATCTATAACCAATCTAACCTATTCAAAATCAGTAGAATCCAGACATTCATCTGGAAAAAACCTTTATGCATACAGTGATATCGTTATAGATAATCATGGTCATAAAGGGGATGGAATGTGTGAGATTGAAGGATTGGATCAACGCGTCGGCCCCTCTTCTACAGTTGTAGGCGCCACTATTGTTAATACATTGGTAGTGGAAACAGTTAAGCAATTAAAAGCTAGAGGCATGGAAAAACCACCTATATTTTACAGTGCGAACTTGGATGGTGGAGATGAATTAAATAAAACATTAATAGAAGTCTTCAAAGAAGCCATTCATTACCGATTCTAGTTGCATAAAGAAATAGACTAATAACTACACTAGTAAAACCTAGACAAGAAAAGAGAGACCGCACTACCCACCAGGTCCTTTCTCTTGTTTAGGTTTTTCTATTTCAAATAATTTCATTTAACTTAACCTGATTTTTAATTTGGGATTTGAAAATATACATTTTTATCGGTTACTTGGAAAGAAAAAATTAAATGAGTATGGACGGATATATTCTGCAATATGTTATACTTTTTCAAAGAGAAGAGGTGTGCGAAAAATGTACCATGTCATTCATCAATTAAAAGAACGAAATTTTGATCGCCCTATTACTAAAAGTGAAGCAGCAGTGTTAGATTATCTTGAAGAGAACATACGAAAGGTGCCAAACCAAACCGTTGTAAAAGTGGCTCAAGAAAGTTATACCTCTCAAGCTTCCATTAATAGAGCTTGTAAATTAATGGGGTTTAAGGGGTTTAGTGAATTAAAATATGCTATTAAAGAAGATCTTAACATGATAGATTCAAAAACCAATCGTCATATTAGAGATACAGAATATTTTTTATCTAAAGTAAATTTTAATCATTCAAATGAATTGATAAAAAGAATTTATAGCAAAAGAAATAAAATTCTACTATTTGGTTTAGGTGCTTCTAACGTATCTGCACAGTATATGACTAGGCAATTACTCTATTTAGGTATCCCAGCTATTATCGTTTCTGAATTACAGATGTTAAAAAGGTTTAATGATTACTCCATTTTAATATTATCTAACTCAGGAGAAACGCAAAGATGCTTACAAATTATAAAAGAAGCAAAAAATCTTAATATGGAAATACTATCCATCACAAAAAAAGATTCTTCTGTGATGTCCAAGAGCGATTGTTCTTTTTATCATGACGTTCCAGTAGATAAAATGGAAGGGATTTCTCGAGAACAGCAACTGCATATAATCTTAATGATAAATGAGGTTATAAACCAATTAAAAACCAATTATTTTCCAAAGTATTAGGAACCCGAGGAGCATTTTAAGTGCTTCTTTTTTTTTGGATAATTATCCGTAAACTTGGAAAGCACTTTCACGAAAAAGAGCTATACTATTTTTGTAGAGGATTTAAAGGATAAGGAGATTATTATGAAAAGAAATATTCAGATTTTAATGCACACTCATTGGGATAGAGAATGGTACTTTACGAAAGATGAAACAAAAGTTCTTCTTAGAAATCATATGCAAGAAGTGATGGAGTATCTGGAAAATAATCCTGATACGGTATACGTGCTTGATGGGCAGAGCGTTATGCTAGATGATTATTTAGAGTTAGAACCTGAAGCAGAAGATAGATTAAGAGAATTAATAGCTAAAGGAAATCTACGCGTCGGACCTTGGTATACGCAAACAGACTTATTATTGGTTCATGGAGAATCTATCTTTCGCAATTTATACTATGGAATTAAGCGAGCTCGCGAATTTGGTCATCCGATGCTAGTGGGATACGCACCGGATACTTTCGGCCACTCAAGTCAAATGCCTCAAATATATAAGGCTTTTGGTATCAACTCGACCTTTTTTTGGAGAGGATACAGTGAATTAAAAGGTAAAAAATCCGATTTTATATGGAAAGGATTAGATGACAGTAAAATAGTGGGGGTGAACTTAGCAACTGGTTATCAGGGCGCTAAATACTTAGAAAGTGACCCTGAAGAATTAAAGATACGTATGAATAAAATAATGAATGTACTGGATACCTATTCTACTTCAAGTAACCGTTTGGTTATGAATGGACACGATCAAATGCCTATTCAAAAAAACATCAAGGATGTCATTACAGAAATCGAAAATATATATCCGGAAGATACAGTAGAAATTAGTGATTTTGAATCGTATGTTGAGGGATTGGATGTAGACAATTTAGAAGTTGTAACTGGAGAACTGACGGACAGTAAACATGCTCGGATTCATCGAACAATTGGTTCTACCCGTATGGATATAAAACTTCTGAATACTGAAATTGAAAATAAGTTGTTTAATGTATTAGAGCCTTTGGCTGTTATCGGTAATAATGCAGGAATTTCTTACCCCCATACTGTGGTAGAAAAGATTTGTAAAACCTTATTTGGTACTCATGCGCATGACAGTATTGGAGGATGTAACTCGGACAAGGTAAATCAAGATATTAAACAGCGACTATTAAATGCCCTTGAGATGGTAAACACTCAAATAGAACTTCACCTTAGATTGCTAATAATGGGCGATAAACAAAACGAATACACCATCGCAATAGTAAACGGTCTACCTGAAAAGAGAGAAAAAGAAATAGTGGAATTCGAAATGCTCACACGTTCTAAGCATTTTGAATTATTTAATGAAGAAGGTGAAAAAATACCTTATTCTATTGTATCTCAGCAAAAAGAAGATGCTGGATTAATTGATCGTCAAGTCGCTGCTCGATTGCAAGATATTAAAGTTTTCCGTACAACAATAGCTGTACCTGTAGCTAGTATTGAAGGGTTAAGTGTCCAGTATTATACTTATCAAGATGTAGAAGAACCTGTAACTCATATTGAATCCACATTAGAGAACACAATAGAGAACAAATTCGGGAAATTAATTGTGACTGACAATCAAATTGACTACGTGCATTTAGATACAAACAAAAAGTACGAAAATATTTTATCTATTGAAAATAGTGGAGATGCAGGAGACAGTTATGATTATTCTCCACCGGTTGAAGATTGGATTATAAACAGTAAAGATAATGGAACGTTAGATTTCTCGGTTAATAAAACAACAAACTATCAGGAGATTCAATTCGATTTGAAAATGAATGTACCCCTAGACAGCAAAGCTAGAGAAAACAGAATAGCACATCAGGAAGTAGGCTATTCCGGATCACTTCGTCTTTATCAAAATGATTCTAAAATTTACGTATCTTTAAATCATATAAATGAGTCAAAAGACAGTCGCTATAGATTAGTAATAAAAACAGGAATTATATCGGATAAAGTAAAAGTTGATGGTTATTTAAGTAATCAGGAAAAGGCTGTTTATAATCAGGAAGCATTAGATATTTGGGAAACAGACCAGTGGGTTGAAAAGCCAGTAAGTATTGAAACAGCACAAAGTTTTATTTCTTTAAAAAGTCAAAATAAGCAATGTACAGTTTACACAGAAGGATTGAAAGAATACGAAGTATTAGGAGACAGTATTTATTTGACTCTGTTTAGAACATTTTCTCATTTAGGTAAACGTAATTTAGTGAACAGACCTGGAAGACCTTCTGGAATTGAAATAGAAACACCGGATAATCAGCTTTTGAACCAAACTTTTACTTTCCGTGTTTCAATTGATTTTCAAAATGCAAATCAGGAAAGCAAAATATCAAAAAGATATTTAACTCCTTTAATAGGATATCAGCAAAAGGAATTTAACCGTTTTAATATTAATCCTAGAGAGAATGTTACGAAGACGTCTAAATATTTATCCCTAGAGTTAGAAGAGTTAGTTGTATCTGCAACAAAGCTTACTGAAGAAAATGACTTGTTTATTCGTTTATTTAATCCACAAAACAAAGAAGTTACAGCTCAATTGCCAGAGGAAAGCTACTTATCTAATCCAATGGAAGAATTAAAAGGCAGTATTTCTTCATTTACCCTAGCACCACAAAAAATAAAAAATATTATTATTAAAAAATAAAAAGAGGTGTTACTCTATGTCAAATTTTAAAAAGAATTTCCAAAGTTTTGGAAAATCACTGCTTTTCCCGATTAGCCTGCTATCTTTTATGGCTATATTTCTAGGATTAGCAGCGGCTCTACAAAATCCAGCTATTATAGAAGTGTTACCTTTCTTAGAGAATGAAACATTACAAAATATTTTAGGATTCATTAGAAGATTAGCAGGTCTTCCGTTCGGGCATTTACCGTTATTATTTGCCATGTCTATTCCACTAGGCATGGTAAAGCGTGACAAAGAAGTAGCTGTTTATGCGGGAGCAGTAGGCTATATCGCCATGCTTATTGGAATGAGTTACTTGTTACAAATCCAAGGGTTGACTCCTGATACTACAACCGTGGATTACTTAATGGATGTTGAAGGGTTAAATCAAGTTCAAGCTACTCTGCAAAATTCAATGTACACTAGTACCTTAGGCATCTTTGTCTATAATACTAATGTTATTGGCGGGATTATTGCGGGCCTATTAGGTGTTTTCTTGCATAATAAATTTAGAGAAACCGAACTGCATCCTTCATTAACCTTCTATAGCGGGAAACGATTTGTTCCAATAATAGCTGCTCTAGTCATGTCAGTAGTTGGAATCGTCTTAACATATATATGGCCTTTGGTTAACACTGCTATCATATCAACAGGTGAATTAATTAGTGAAAGTGGATTATTTGGGACCTTTTTATATGGTTTTACAGAAAAGATTATTAATCCTACCGGATTACACCACATCTTAAATCAGACATTCAGGTTTACTGCTTTAGGTGGGGTGGAAAATATAGAGGGAGAGACACTAGTAGGTGCATTACAAATTTACCTCTATCAATTAGATAACAATTTACCATTTTCTACAGATGCTACACAATACTTGGCTCAAGGAAAGATACTTCATATGGTATTTGGAATGCCTGCAACCGTTTTAGCGATTTATCGTATGGCTCTTCCTGAAAAAAGAGAGAAAGTTTTAAAATTCTTCATGGCAGGATTAACTGCCGTAATACTAACAGGTATCACTGAACCTATTGAATTTACGTTTATCTTTATTTCTCCAATACTATGGATAGTAAATGCTATCTTTGCAGGATTAGCCTTTTTAATTCCAGCGATGTTCAATGTAGCGATCGGTAATATTCAAGGAGGAATAATTGATTGGATTGTATTTGGTATATTGCAAGGAACAGAGACAAACTGGTATATATATTTAATTGCAGGACCAATTTTCTTCGCAATGTATTATTTCAGCTATACCTTTATTATATCTAAATTTAATGTGTTAACAGTGGGTAGAAGAGAAACAGATTTTGAGGATACTGAAGAATACGAAGAAGGTATAACTGTGGAAGAAGGAGACCGACAAACAGCTGAATATATCGTTAAAGGATTAGGTGGATTAAACAATATTGTTGATGTTGATAATTGTATTAGTCGTTTAAGAGTAGAGGTAAAGGACGGTGCATTGGTTGAGGATAATTTACTTAAACGAACACACCCTAACGGTATAGTCAAACCCGACAATAATACAGTGCATGTCGTTTATGGAGGACGAATTTCTAAAATTAGAAATATTGTAGATAACTACATGTATGAATCAAAAGGTTCATAAATATTATTAATCAAAAATTTAAAGGGGATTATTATGAAAAAAAATAATATCGTATTAGTTGGAGGGGGATCAACATGGACTCCTGGGATTTTGAAAGCAATGACAACTCATTTAGAAGAATTTGCTTTAAATAAAGTCGTGCTCTACGACATTGATGAGGACAGACAAGAAGTTATAGGAGAGTTTGCTAAGATCTTATTTAAAGAAGAGGCACCTGATGTAGAGGTTGTCTATACAACTGATAAAAACATAGCTTATACAGATGTTGATTTTGTATTTTGTCAAATGCGTACAGGTGGATTCAATATGCGAGAAAAAGACGAAAAAACACCATTAAGTCTAGGAGTTATCGGCCAGGAAACATGCGGAGCAGGAGGTTTTGCTTACGGTCTTCGATCAATAAGAGATATGGTCGAGATGGTAAAAGAAGTACGCCGTTTAAGTCCAGAAGCCTGGATATTAAATTACACTAATCCTGCTGCGATTGTTGCACTCGCATTGGATAAAATATTTCCAGAAGAAGAAAGAATTTTAAACATCTGTGATCAGCCGGTTAATTTGCTCCGGTCTTACTCAAAATTAATTAACCACGATGTAAATGATTTGGAACCAGTCTACTTTGGGCTGAATCACTTTGGATGGTTTACTAATATCTTTGATGAAACAGGAAAAGATAGGGCACCTGAACTGAAAGAAATAATAACTACAGGCGGGTTTAAGCCAGTAGATGCAGAGCAACGGGATCAATCTTGGTTAGAGACTTATGCTGTAGTAAAAGATATGTTAATAGACTTTCCGGATTATTTGCCTAATACGTATCTTCAATATTACCTTTACCCTGAGTACAAATTATCACAATTAAATCCTGAAAAGACACGTACAGATGAAGTGAGAGAGGGCCGTGAGAAGAAGGTATTTGAAGAATGCCGTCGTATCGTAGCTAACGGTACAGCAAGAGATTCAAAGGTTGTTCATAATGATGCTCATGGCGACATGATGGTTGAGGTAGCAGCATCAATAGCAAATAATTTACGTAAAACATTTGTGGTTATTGTAAAAAATAACGGAATTATTTCAAATTTACCAAACGACAGTATGGTTGAGGTAGCAGCGTCGCTGGGAGCTAATGGACCTGCACCTTATGCAGTTGGAGAAATTGGAACCTTTTATAAAGGACTAATCGAGAATCAGTATGCTTTTGAAAAGTTAACTGTAGAAGCGTATATAGAAGAATCATATGGTAAAGCACTTCAGGCTCTAACATTAAATCGTACTATTGTCGATGCTAAAAAGGCACGACAAGTATTGGATGCATTAATTAAAGATAATAAAGAGTATTGGCCTGAATTAAGATAATAAGAGGTAATTAAATACAGTTAAACTCCCCTTAAAGTTGGACCAGGGACCTAACTTTAAGGGGCTTGTTGTAGTCATGTAATATAAACAGAATGAAAAACACGCTTGTAGTATTTAGTTAAAGTAAATACTACAACTTTATAATAGAGAAAGGTTAGTTATTATACTGAATAAATACTTTAATTCTTTTACATGCTTTTCTTTTACTCTATATAAAGTCACAAGAATCTAATACAAAATTATTTAGGTGTGTTGTAAGATGAAACGCAACACTAAAAAAAGACATGAAGATTCGTTATACTTAAGTCACCACAACATAGTATAAG
>NZ_BAAACW010000067.1:0-5162 GCF_039521845.1 Alkalibacterium iburiense | reverse complement strand
TTTACCAGATAATCACTGATTATTTATTTTACCCATTTATAGCCCTTAAAAAGGGTTTCTTTTTCAGCACCCTCTATGAAATCGCTGCTCTTTTTTTTATAACTGACTCGCCGCTGCTTCGTCTACTATTAGTACCACATCTGGGTGGTTTTGCAGAATGCTTGCCGGTACTTCTTCTGTTACAGGCCCATTCACTGTATCTGCTATAGCTTTCGCTTTGTTTTCACCGTAAGCTAGAAGAATAATCTTCTTGGCTGCCATAATGGATTCAATCCCCATAGAATAAGCTGATTTAGGAACATCTTCTTCTGATTCAAAAAATCGCTTATTCGCTTCTATCGTTTCTTGTGTTAAAGAAACCTTTTGAGTATGCGTATCGAAGGGTGTACCCGGCTCATTAAAACCAATATGCGCATTCGTTCCAATGCCGAGGATCTGAACGTCAATTGGATAACGTTCTAAAATGGCATTGTAGCGTTTAACTTCATCTTCTTCATCTGCTAAACCATCAGGAATATGTGTTTCTTTAAAGGGTTTCTCATTAAATAATTGTTCAGTCATAAATGTATGATAGCTTTGAGGGTGATCGGATTCTAAACCAATGTATTCATCTAGATTAATGGCTATTTTATCAGAAAAGTCCAAATCACTGTTTCGCAGTTCGGCATATAAGGTTTCAGGCGTACTACCAGTAGCTAGGCCAAAAACTTCCGCCCCTTTATCATAGGCTTCTTTAATCAGTTCAAAGGCTTTTTTACCGCCCTCTTCTTTATTTTTAACTGTTATTATTGTCATATTAGAATCAGTTGTTGAACTCATGTACTTTTCCTCCTGCAATCGTTTGTTTTAATGTTAATACTTTATCCAATACAAGCATATCGGCATCGAAACTCGGCATTAATTGTCCTTTAGTTGATAAGCCAAACTCCTTTGCCTGATTGAAAGAACTCATTTTAACCGCTTCAAGCATGGAGCAGCCTGTATACTCCATCATATTTTTAAACGCATCAATAAATGTCAGGACACTGCCAGCCAAATTTCCGCTTTCTAAACGTGCCTGTTTATCTTTTATAAAGACTGTCTGACCGCCCAGCTCACTTTCTCCTTCAGGCAACCCTTTAGCACGCATGGAATCTGTAATGAGCACAATCCCGTCAGCACCCTTAGTGCGGTAAGCCAGCTTCACCATTTCCTCTGAAATATGAAAGCCATCCACTATCATTTCAACCGTTACATCATCCTCCAGCAACCCGTAACCTGTCACTCCGATTTCACGATGATGCAAGCCTTTTTGTCCATTGAATAAATGCGTAATATGGGTCGCTTTTGATTCCAGCAACTCTTTATAATTAGCCCCGGAATGTCCTGCTGATAAAACAATATCGTTTTCTACACAGTATTCTTCAAAATCTGACACGTCTCCCGTTTCAGGCGCATAAGTAATGAGACGTATAAGGTTCCCACTCAATTCCTGCCATTCTTTTAGCTTATCGAGCTGAGCGACACGAATATACTCTTCCGGTTGGGCTCCTTTATAATCTTTTGAAATAAAAGGCCCTTCCACATGAATACCCTGAATCATCGGATTGCTTTCTGCTGCTTCAGCTATGGCTTTTAAAGCGGCTTCGATAGCTTCATCCGATTGAGTCATTGTCGTTGGAAAATAGGATGTAATGCCTTCTTCTAACATTTTTTGAATCATGTCATTGATCTTATCAGGATCAGCATCCATATTGTCTATGCCGTATCCTCCATGACTATGAATATCTATAAATCCTGGGATAACATACTTCCCTTCCATGTCAATGACTTCTTCGTTCTCTTCTTCTTCAAAGAGTTCCATCTTTCCCACACCAAGAATCGATTCTTCAAAGCGAATATACCCTTTTTCTACCTCGCCTTCTCCAGTAAATAGATGGGCATTTGTATAGACTTTAACCAATTTAACTCCCTCCTCATAATAAAACGTGCGTTTAAATCATATGTACTTCCTTTACTCAAAAAGTAAAGGAAGTGGCTGTCATTTCCAGAAATCGTCAAAGATGGTGACAGGCAAGTGTCTCTTGTGTTGGGATTTCAAATAGTGTTCTTCTATTTTTTCAGCTGATTCTTCAGCTATTTCTTTTCCTAATAAATAATCATCAATTTCATCATATGTCACACCTAAAGCCTCTTCATCCGATTCACCTGGATTGTCTTCTTCCAAATCGGCTGTTGGTGTTTTATTCACTAAATACTCTGGAGCACCCAACTCTTTGAGGAGTTCTTTTCCTTGCCTTTTATTTAAAGGAAACAAGGGATTAATATCCGTTCCCCCATCGCCATGTTTGGTAAAGAAACCTGTGACGGCTTCTGCTGGATGATCGGTTCCTATGACGACTCCGTTTAATTCACCCGCTACAGCATAGTGAGCAATCATACGCATTCTGGCTTTTATATTGCCTTTATTGAAATCCGTAATGGATAAATCATTCGCTTCAATACTTTTGACATGGGCATCTACTGAAGGTTTAATATCAATTTTCATAACCCTGTCTGCTTGAATCCATTCAATCGCATCTTTAGCATCGTCTTCATCTTGCTGCTCACCATATGGTAAACGCAAGGCAATAAACTGGTAATCCGACTGTCCGGTCTCTTCTCTTAATTCTTCTGCAGCTAACTGACAGAGCCTTCCTAACAAAGTGGAATCCTGTCCACCTGAAATGCCTAATACCATTGTTTTTAAAAAGGAGTGTTTTAAAACATATTCTTTTATAAAATCAATAATGCGTCTGACTTCTTCTTTAGGATCAATCGTCTGCTTGACTTGCATTTCTTCCACAATCTGTCTTTGTAAATCTGACATCATTGGTATCGACTCCTATTTTATTTTTTTAAAAAAGAGCATTATTTTCTGTTGCTGGGCTTTTAGAAATTTTCTTAAACAATTTAATTGTCTCTACTTTTGCATCATACAGTTTTTGAGATAAGTCAACCGGGTAAGGCTCTGGGTTTAACAAGCGTTTATGCTCATCCCACTGTTCAGATAGACTCTCTTTGGCATAAGCTTTAATCTCTTTTAGAGAAGGCAAATCATATACCAACTCACCATCTACCACAATATCGTGTAGAAGCGGTCGAGCTGAGAAATCATTGAGTGTTTTATTGATATAGGTATACTGGGGATGGAACATATAAAGTTCCTCTAGTTTGTCCGGACGTTCGTCTGATAAAGCCACGTAGTCTCCCTCTGGTTTCGTATCGTTGTACGAGCGTATACGCCAGACTTGCTTTTTCCCTGGTGTTGAAATCTTTGCCACGTTAGCCGTCAGTTTTAAGGTGTGATGCATGTCTCCGTCATTTCCTTCAACGGATACAATTTTATAGACAGCCCCTAAAGCTGGTTGGTCGTAGGCCGTTATCATTTTTGTCCCTACGCCCCACACATCGATTTTAGCTCCCTGCATTTTCAGGTTTAAAATGGTTTCTGCATCCAAATCATTCGATACAAAAATCTTGGCATCAGGGAAACCGGCTTCGTCCAATTGTTGTCTCACACGTTTAGATAAATAAGATAAGTCTCCAGAGTCTAATCTCACACCTACAAAATTAATCTTGTCTCCCATTTCTTTTGCTACCCGAATCGCATTGGGGACCCCTGAGTCAATCGTATGATAGGTATCCACTAAGAATACACAGTTTTTATGCGTTTCAGCGTACGCTTTAAACGCCTGATATTCATCACGGTAGGCTTGAACTAAAGCGTGTGCATGGGTTCCTGAAACAGGCATACCGAATACTTTCGCCGCACGCGTATTACTTGTCGAATCACACCCGCCAATATAAGTGGCTCTTGCTCCCCATAATGCCGCATCCAGTTCTTGCGCTCTTCTCGCACCGAACTCCATAACCGGATCATCTCCTGCTGCTGTTTTAATTTGTGCTGCTTTTGTAGCAATCAATGTCTGGAAGTTGACAATGTTTAATAAAGCCGTTTCTATTAATTGACAGTCAATCAATGGTCCTTCTACTTGAATAAGAGGTTCATTAGCGAAAGCCACTTCTCCTTCTTTAAACGAACGAATGGTGCCTCTGAACTTCCACTCACTTAAATACTTCAAAAAGTCTTCCGGATAGTTTTGTTCTTCTCTCAAATAAGCTATGTCTGATTCATTGAAATGGATATCTGAGATGTATTGTACAACTCGTTCTAAACCTGCAAAAATAGTATAGCCCATTCCAAATGGGTTTTCACGATAATACAATTCAAATACAGCGTTCTTATCATGGTTGCCCTTTTTCCAGTGGGTATAAATCATATTCAATTCATATAAATCTGTATGCAGCGCCAAACTGTCATCTACATATGTCTGGTTCATTATTTGTCCTCCTGTGACCCTTTTTCCTGTTAGCAAGTATACCATATTTTGACCTCGCTTGTTTACAGTGTCTCTATCTTAACTATATAATTTTTTGGCTCATTTATTAATTAAAAAGGGTTATAATGGGGGTTTTATTATGTTCCCGCCTCTTACTGCTGGTATTAAAGTAAATAGGCACATCCAGATTATTCTGGATGTGCCCTGGTTCTATTTAATCGTCTGATTTCCGCCATTGCGTTGAGCAGCTATCATTTTTTTTGTTGCTTTTTGGATAAACTCACTGATGGTATCCCCATGATTATAGGTAACAACCCCTGCACTAACTGTAATCCTTCTTGGAACAGGGTACACATTATTCAACACTTGATACCGAATGGCTTCGGCAATCGCATAAGCTTCTTCTTCGGTTTCATTCTCTAATAGAATCATGAAAACCGATTCCCGGTAGCGTCCCGCCACATAATCCTTTCTGACCACTCCTTGGATTAACTCGCTCGTTGCTTTTAAAATATCTTCCGTTAAGACGACTCCCAACTCTTCTTCATAGCGGGCGTAATCATCGACTCGTAACATGACAAGGGATAAAGGCTCACTCGTTCCTCTCAATTTAGCTAGTTCCAGCAACAAGGCTTGACGCGCATATAACTGGGTTAAGGGGTCGGTTTTCATCTTACTTTTCAAATTTTTATTGGTGACTTTCAACTGCTGTTTTTCCTCTTCTTCTTCCGTTACAGAACTATCAAGCGTGAAAGCCCACGGTTTTAATCGTGGGATGAGAGCGTAAATGGAGATAAATGT